>JAFSYB010000040.1 GCA_017443765.1 Muribaculaceae bacterium
GCAAAAATCTACAGCCTGCTGGGAATCTGCCCGAACCCCGTGGGAAAAGTCAAATCCGTGGTACACCCAAAACCACCTTCCAAAAAACGCCCGCCTGATTGACAGGGAGTTATATCAACATTAGCTGCAATGTGGGTTAAGTATTGCAGTTCGCCAAAAGTTTTCCGTGCGCAGTGCTTGTGTTGGATGTTGGTTGATCCTTTGATATCTTTTTGGCGTGGAAGTATTAGGGTTTCACATGGCGATGCCGCACCTACGACGCTTAGTTGGCCCTCATCGAGGCCCCGCCGCGGGTGGTGTCGCTTACCCCACGCCACACACATCTTCGATGTATGCGCCGTGGGGTTTCATTCACTTTGAGGCCGCTGGCCTCATGCAGACCTACGGCCTGCGCTCCACTATGCGTGCGGTTGACGATCTCCGGCCTGCGCTTCGCAATGCGTGCGGGCGAAATGAATAATCATCATTCCCGCTGTGAAAATTTTGAAATCAATTCTGAAAAATTTGCTGCGCTACGCTTGCCCTTCGGGCTCCCGTTCGGTCGCGAGCACTACGTGGTTCCGCCCGCAGGGCGTCGCCTTTCCTGGTCACAGCACGCTGCCGCGTGAAAATTGTTCAACAGGTTGGCTCAGCTGTGCTTGCGGTAGCTTGCTATGGCCCAGAGCCAGAGTGCGGCGGCCATGATGCACAGACGCGACAGCTGCGGCTGCACGGCGGCAAAACTGACGGGCTTAAGGTAGATGATGCGCATCGATTCCATGAAATAGCGCATCGGGTTGACGAGTGTGAGTTTCTGCGACCAGGCAGGCATACTGGCGATGGGCGTGAGCATGCCGCTCATGTGCATGAAAATCATCATGAAAAAGAAGATGAGCAGTGCGGCCTGCTGCGTGGTGCTGCTGTAGTTAGACACAATGAGCCCCAGGCTCGACATCACCAGCACAAAGGCAATGGCCATCACATAGATGAGCCACACGGGGCCGGCGGGCCAGAAACCATAGATGACCCACGCCAGGCCAATGGCCATCGTGAGCATGAACAAGCCCACCACCGTGTAGGGAACGAGTTTTGAGAGCACAAACTCCACCTTGCTGATGGGCGAGACGTTGATTTGCTCGATGGTGCCTTTCTCCTTCTCGCCCACGATGTTGAGTGCCGGCAGGAAAGCGCATATCAGAATGAGAATCAGAGCCATCAGTGCCGGAACCATATAGAGCTTGTAGTCGAGCGTGGTGTTGTAGAGGTAGCGCGGCTCCACATTGAGTTGCGCCAGGCGTGTGTCGCCGGCGTCCAGCCCCGCCTCGTCGCGCAGCTGTGCCGAGTAGTCGGCCAGAATCTGCGTCACATAGCCGCTCGACAGGCTGCCGCGCATGCCATTCACCGAGTTGGCCGCCACAGCCACTTGGGCGTTGCCGTCGACCACGAGCTGGCGCTCAAAGTCGGGCTGGATTTCCACAATCAGGTCGGCATCGCCGTTGTCGATGGTTGCCGAGGCCTGGCCGTAGCTGGCAAACGTGCCCACAAGGTGGAAGTTGGGCGAGGCCGACAACTTCTCCACCAGCCGCTCCGACAGCGGGCTGTGGTCGTTGTCAACCACGCTGAAATTGATGTGCTTGATTTCCTGTGTGGCGATGCGAGGCACCACATTGATAACCGAGATGGGAAGCAGCACAAAAATCACCGGCAGCACAATGTTGCGCATCATCTGCTTGAACTCTTTCTCTATGAGATAGCCCAGTACCATGGTTAGTTAGTGATGAGTGACGAGTGATGAGTGACGCGACCTTGCGCCAACATTGTGACGCGATTGCGCATTACGAATTGTGAATTATGCATTGTTACAATCTTTTCCTAAACGTGGCCAGGGAAACGCTCACGAGCACCACGGCCATGGTGGCCAGGATGGCTGTCTCACGCATCACGTGCCGGACTTCCACGCCCTGTATCATCAGTTTGCGCACGGCGGCCACATACCACCGGGCGGGAATGCAAGCCGACACATGCTGGTACATCACCGGCATGCTCTCGATGGGGAACGTCATGCCCGAGAAGTAAATGGTGGGAATGATGAGCAGCAGCGACAGAATCATGGCTGCCAGCTGTGTGCGCACCAGCGTGGAAATGAGCAGACCCAGCGACAGCGACACAATCAGGTATATAATCGAGATGCCCATGAATGCCGGCAGACTGCCCGCAAAGGGCAGACCCAGCAGGTACTTGCACAGCACCAAGATGGTGACCAGGTTGATGAACGAAATCACAAAATAGGGCACCAGCTTGGCGATGATGATTACCAGTGGCGGGAGTGGCGAGGCCAGCAGCACCTCCATGGTGCCGGTTTCTTTCTCGCGCACGATGCTCACGCTGGTCATCATGGCGCAGATGAGCATCAATATCATGCCCATGTTGCCAGGCACAAAGTTGAACTCGCTGCGCAAGTTGGGGTTGAACAGCGCGTGTGTCACGGGGGCGATTTGGAATTGCTGCTCGATGCCCATGGTTGCCGAGAGTTCCTGGGCCACACTCAGCAGCAGCTGTTGCGCGTAGGCTGCGCGTGCCGCCGCTTGGTTGGGCTCGCTGCCGTCGACGAGCAGCTGCACGCTGGCTTGCCGGCTGTGCACAATCTCCTGAGCAAAGTTCTCGCCAAAGACCACCACCATGTCGGCCTGGTCGTGCTCGAGCATTGCGCGCCCCGCTGCCGCGCTGGCGGCGCTGCCCGTGAGAATGAAGTAATGGTTTTGCGAGAAACGGTCGATGACTTGCTGCGTGAGCTCGTCGTGCGACAAATCGACCACGGCCAGGCGGATGTCCTTCACCTCGGTGGTGATGACATAGCCAAACAGCAGCACCATCACTACTGGCAGCACCAGCAGGATCATCATCGTGCGCACATCACGGAAGATGTGACGGAACTCCTTTGTGACAAACGACTTTAATTGGTTCACGGGTGGTATGGTGATTGGTGGTTGGTGGAAATGGGGGCTATTCGCTGCGTGTGGCGGTGCGTGCGAGGGCGAGGAACACGTCATACATCGAGCCGACCTGGAACATCTGCTTGAGCATGGCTGGCGAGTCGAGCGCCTTGATGTGGCCATCGACCATAATGCTCACCCGGTCGCAGTACTCGGCCTCGTCCATGTAGTGCGTGGTGACAAACACGGTGATGCCCCGGTCGGCTGCGCGGTAGATGAGTTCCCAGAATTGCCGGCGGGTGATGGGATCCACGCCGCCGGAGGGCTCGTCGAGGAACACAATCTTGGGGTCGTGGAAGATGGCCAGCGAGAATGCCAGCTTTTGTTTCCAACCCAGGGGCAGCGAGCGCACCATGGTGCCGCGCTCGGCGGTAAATCCCAGCTCGGCCAGCAGGTGGTCGCTTTTTTGGCGTATCTGGTGGCGGCTCATGCGGTAGATGCCGCCGAACAACTTCAGGTTCTCACCCACGGTGAGGTCGTCGTAGAGGGCAAATTTCTGGCTCATGTAGCCGATGTTGCGCTTCACTTGCTCCGACTGGCGATACACATCGTAGCCCGCCACGGTGGCATGGCCCGATGTGGGCACGCTCAACCCGCACAACATGCGCATTGCCGTGGTCTTCCCGGCACCATTGGCTCCCAGAAAGCCGAATATCTCACCCTCTTTCACCTGGAAGCTGATATGGTTCACAGCCACGAAGTTGCCGAATTGCTTCGACAAGCCGTCCACCTCGATGACAAACTTTTCTTTCATTTCAGTCGCTTAGTGCCATAAATGCGTCTTCGATGCTGGCTTCGATGTGCTGCACCAGCACCTGCTGGTGGCCGCAGTGGGCCACATGGTGTTGCAGCTGCTCGCTGTCGTAGCCATTCTTGATGGTGACGTGGTAGGTTTCGCCAAACGAGAACACCGTGTCGGCTCCGGGCCATTGGCGCAAGTCGTCGAGCAGGCGGTGCATCTGCTCGCTGCGCACGCTCCACAGGCTCTTGGCATAACTGCCGGTGATGGCTGCGGGCGTGTCAATCTTCAGGAAATGGCCGTTTTGCACCAGTGCGATGCGGTCGCACTTCATGGCCTCGTCCATGTAGGGGGTCGAGACCACGATGGTGATGCCGTGCTGGGTCTTGAGCCTGAAGAGCATCTCCCAGAACTCCTTGCGGCTCACCGGGTCCACGCCTGTGGTGGGCTCGTCGAGCAGCAGCACGCGTGGTGCGTGAATCAGGGCGCAGCTCAATGCGAGTTTTTGCTTCATGCCGCCCGACAGCTTCCCGGCACGGCGGTGCTTGAAACGCTCGATGTGCCGGTAGATGTCCTCAATCAGGTGGTAGTTCCGCTCGATTGTGGTGTTGAACGTGGTGGCAAAGAACTCCAGGTTTTCGCGCACGGTGAGGTCCTGGTAGAGCGAGAAACGTCCGGGCATGTATCCGATGCACCGGCGTATTTTGCGATAGTCTCGGCGCACGTCCAACCCGTCGACGGTGGCCGTGCCGCTGTCGGCCAGCAGCAGGGTGGCCAGGATGCGGAACAGCGTGGTCTTGCCTGCGCCGTCGGGGCCGATAAGGCCAAAGATTTCGCCTTCGGCCACTTCCATCGACACGCCGCGCAGCGCCTGCACCTTGCCGTAGCGCTTGCATACCTCGCTCACCGTGACTATGTTTCCCATTGCCGCGTCAGAATTTCACGTCGCCGTACATGCCACGCTTGATTAGGCCGTCGTTTTCCACGGCAATCTTGATGGCATACACCAGATTGGCGCGCTCATCGCGCGTCTGGATGGTTTTGGGGGTGAACTCGGCCTTGTCGCTAATCCAGATGATTTCGCCGGCATACTCCTTGCGGTCGGCAGTGCCTTGGTCGGCATACACTTTCACCTGCTGCCCCAGCTTGAGCTGTGTGAGCTGGTCGGCGGTGACGTATGCGCGCAACTTCATGTGCTTCACATCGCCCACCTTGAACAATGCCCGGCCTGGTGCGGCATACTCGCCGGCTTGGGCATACTTGGTGAGGATGGTGCCGTCGATGGGGCTGGTGATGATAGAGTTGACGATTTGGTCGTTGAGCTGTGCGCGTTGCGCGTTCATGCTTGCGCTTTGTCCGCCAATGCTTTGGTTGGCGGTCGACACCTGCTCGGTGGCTGCGGCAAGTTGCTGCTCAAGCACCTTGATTTGGTAGTCGATGTCGTCCACCGTCTTCTGCGTGCCGGCGTTCTCTTTCACCAGCTCCTCAAATCGCTGCCGCTCACTCTTGAGGTTGGCGATTTGCTGCTTGATGGCAGCCACCTGGGTGTCCTCGCTGAGCTTGCGGCTCACGGTGGCGTTTTGCGAGGCGTTCAGTTGCCCTTTTTTCAAGTGCAGCTGCAGGGTGTCGATGTATCCCAGGCGTTGCCCGGCTGTCACCGTCATGCCTTCCTCAAGGTTGAAATCCTTAATCTCGCCGATGCTCTTGGCCGACACAATCACATCGGTGGTCTCAAACACGCCCGAGGCATCCCAGGGGCTTTTCTCTTCCTGACAGCTGGCCATCAGTAGCACTGCCATAGCCAGAATGCTGTATCTCATTGCTTTCATTATTGGTAATGGGGTTGAATAGTGGGTGGTGGGGTGGTGGAGGCATCGGCGCAGCAGCGGCAAGCTCCACCATCGGGGGCTTGGTTCTTGGTGATTAATTATTATGAATGATTTTGTCTTTGTACATGTGCTGCAACATTTCAAGCTGGTGCTGGCTGCGTGCGATGCGTGCCTGGTTCTCCTTGCTGATTTCCTGGAGCAGGTTGTTCACATCGATGATGCCGTGGTTGAGTTTCGATTCGGCGGCCTTGCGCACGGTCACGCGCAGGTCAATGATTTGGTCGTCATCGCCGAGCAGCCTCCGGTAGCCCGCCACAGCCTCGGTTTCCTGTGCGCTTTGCAGGCGAGTGTTGAACAGGAACGTTTCGCGCTGCGTGTCGATTTCGTTGCGTTGCAGGGCCAGCCGTGCGCGGTCGTTGCGGTAGGTGTACAGGCTGCCGATGGTCCAGTTAACGCGCAGGCCCACCATGCCGTTGAACGACGGGCTGCGGTGCATCATGTCGTGCATGAGGTCGAAGCCCGGGTAGCCGTAGTAGCCCTGGGCGAAAGCGCTCACGCGGGGCATGAGCGTGGAGCGCAGCAGCCGCTCCTGGGCGTCGGTGAGCGCCAGCTGGCTGTCGAGCAGGCGTAGCTCGGGGCGCAGGGTCTGTGCCGAGGGCAGCAGCTCGGGCGGACGAACCAGCGTGAGTGGCGTGCGCTCGTCGTTGCCCACAAAGATGTCGAGTACCCGCTCAAAGTTGCGGCGCGTGTTGGTGAGCTGCGTGCGCTGTTGCTGGGTTTTCAGCCGCTCGGCTTTCACGGCCGCCACATCGCCTCCTGTGGCCAAGCCTTTCTCTTGCAGGGTGGTGAGCTTTTGCTCGCTGTTGTCGAGCAATGTGAGCATGTCGTCAACCAGCCGCACACGCTCGTCGATGAGCAGGATGCCAAAGTACAAGTCGGCCACACGCTCGTGCAGTGAGTAAAGGTCCACATCGGTTTGTGCCGACTGCACCTGGCCTTGCAGGCGGCTCACTTGCTGCTGGCCCTTGATTACGCCGCCTTCCCAAATCATTTGGTTCACCTCCACACCCGCGCGGTACTGGAGCTTGCCCACGCCTTTCACATCTGGCGGTGGAAGCTCCACCTCCACCGTGCTGAAGTCGGCATCTTCGGGGATGGGCATGCTGCCACCATTGGCAAGGCCTATGTAGCCCGACACCTTGATTTCATTCGGGTCGATGACCGAGTAAATGTCGTCGCCGGTTTTCGAGGAGCGGTTCTGCATGGTTACCTGGACGCCAACAGCAATCTGGGGCAGCCAGCCCTTGGCGAGGTTGTTGACGGTGAAATCGGCAGTCTGTTGTATCAGGCTGTACCGTTTCACCAAGGGGTAATTGTCTTGGGCGCGTTGCTGGGCGGCTTCGAGCGTGAGAGTCTCACCACCGGCCGCCACACTGGCCAGCGACATCATTAAGCCCAAAATTGGCTTGAATCGCATAGTGGTTTAATGTGTAGGTTAATTATCAAGCGGCAAAATTACGAATTTATTGCGAATTGGCAAAACATTCTTTGCAATTATCTGTTTGTCGTTGCGCTTGGGTTATGATTTATAAGAGATTAGTGCTGCAAAAAAACAGGCTCTGAGATGTTCAGAGCCTGAGGTGCGTCGTTGTCGCGCAGCCTTGCGGGGTCACCCCTTGTGCAAGATGGCGTTGATGATGGCGTTCACGTCGCTGATGTCCACCACACCGTTGCCGTCAAGGTCGGCTTGGCGCTCTGTGGCCGGGTCTTGGAGTTTGTGCAAGATGATGTTGATGACGATGTTCAGGTCGTCCACATCGGCCACGCCGTCGCCGTTGATATCGCCGGGTGCCGCCTCGTGCGTTCCCTCCTCCATCACTGCGAAGGGGAGCGTGAACGCTGCCATGCACACGGCCCAATCCTGGGTCGCGAGGCTCAAGTCGCTGCCGATGGGCTGTAGCTGGTAGGCTGGCAGGTGGCTGTCGCGACCGCGTGTGAGGGTGTACAGGGTGTTGTCCGTGGCCAGGCACTGCTGGGCGGTGGGCATGCTCCCGCCGGCAATCAGGGTGACGCACTCCTCGCCGGCCAGCGTGCCGGCATCGAAGCGCATGAGCGTGATGCCCTCGCCGCCAAAGGTTTCGCCGAAGACGCATACCTGCTCGCCGCCGGCGCCCACAAAGCAGCCCTTGTAGCCCTGAATGCCGTTCTTCATGGTGGGGAAGGCGGCCTTGCTGGTGGTGGCGGCGAGCCACTCGCCGGTGGCGGCATCGCATTTCACCAGGATACCCTCGCGGACGTTGCCGGTGGCGGTGGCCACGATGTGGGAGCCATTGGTGTAGCTGCCGTTGCACTGCCCGGTGAACCACAGGTGGTCGCCGGCTACGGTCAGGCGCATATTTTGCATCACCGCGTCGCGGTTCTGCACCTGGCCACCGCGCCACTGCTGCAGCCACTTCACGCGCAGGTCGGTGTCGAGGCGGGCGAGTGCCACGCACTGCTGGTCGTCGGGCAAAGCCACCTGGTGGCCGTCGAGGGTGATGGCGCAGGCATTGTCGCCGGTGCCGGTGGCGGTCATGGCCAGCCACAGGTCGCCCTGCGCTATGGTGAGCACGGCGTTGCTCTCGACACGTGCCTCGCCGCCGGTGGTGAGGGTAGCAAGCAGTTGTCCCTGTGCGTCGAACTTGGCGATGAACACATCGCCCCGTGTCTGCTGCGAGTCGCCGTTCCAGCCCTCGGTGTTGTGCGGTGTGAGTGTGGTGCCGTCGATGGTGATGGGGGTCACATAGCGGCCACTGACGTAGAAATTGCCTTGCTTGTCGCTGGCCATGCCACTGATATAGCAGGCCGCGCTGGTACCCTCGGCATGGTCGCCGGTGGCGGCGGGCACGGGGGCGTGGCTCACCGTAACCAGTTTTGTCCACTCAATGGCTCCCTGGGCGCTCACCTTCAGGAGCAGCCCCTGCTGCCAGCGCTTGGCTTCGGCATCGGGGAGCGTCCAGTCGATGGCGTGTTCATGCCCCGAGGCATCTACCAGCACGATGGGTTGCGTTCGCAGGTTGTCGGTGTGGCGCACCACCGTGCTGACGTACACGCCGCCATCGGGTGCCGGCACCACGCCGCCGTTTCCCGAGGCGAAATCGCCGCTGGTGCTGTACACCGTCCAGGAAAACGTGCCGTCGAGCGCTGTTTTCACCAGCGAGAAATTGTTGTTGTAGCTTGCGCCCTCATAGGGTGCACCCGTGGCGATGCACTCTCCGCCGTAGTAAACCGATGCCGTGGGGTCGTCGTATTCCTTGACGGCTCCCGAATCGCCCGGGCCAACGGAGGTGCCGGTACACGACAGGTAGTAAAGCGACTGGCCGCTCTCGGTGAAAGCGATGCCCATGTCGGGGGCGGAAGCGTCGAGCAGCCGCGCCCATTGTGTGGTCGTTTGCCCCAACTGGGCACCAGCTGTGAGGCTGGCACCCAGCAAGGCAGCACAAATGAATAAATGTCTCATGGAATGGATAATTGAGTTGGGGTCTATCGATTGCAACGAAGTCAGGCTGCACTTCACACCCTAAATCCCATTCGAGCAATTGATAGGCCCCACCTTGATTGTGTTATCTCACCACCACTTTTTTGCCGCCGGCGATGTAGATGCCTGCGGGCAGGCCGGCCACGCTGGTGGTGCCCTGGCGCAGCAGTCGGCCGTCGATGGTATAGACGTTGCCGCGTGCGGGCTGGATAGCGCTCAACTTGGTCACGCCAGTGACGGTGCCCTCTTGCACGGTCACGGTGATGCTCTGTTTCACGTTGGGGTTGCTGGCACTGGTGGCGGTGATGGTGGCTGTACCCAGCACATCGCCGGGAGCGCGGCGCACGCCCTGCGGCGCATGGCTGTCCACGGCCGTAATCACGCCGCCGTCGACGGCGACCACGCTCTCGTTGCTCGACGACCACAGCAAGTCGGCATTGGCGGCGCCTTCGGGCAGCACGGAGGCGCCGATGGTGGCCTGCTCGCCAGGAGCGAGTGCGAGGTTGTCGCTGTCGAGGGTGATGCCTTGCACGGCGCCCACCGGCACCTGGTAGGCCGACTGGCCCCAGTTGAAAGCGGCGTTGCTATGCGTGATTTCGCTGCCCACAAAGGTGCAGCTCTCGTTCTTGTTGCCAAAACGGTTCATCACATACAGGCGCGTGCCATCGGTGACGAGCGACTGGCCGTCGCACGAGCCGGTGGCGAGTTCCACCTGGTCGGCCACGGTGAGGCTCTGCTGGTCGTATTTGTAGAGAATCAGCTCGCTGCCGAACGAGGTGCTGGGCGTGAGGCCGCGCTCAATGGCGTACAGACAGCCGTCAGTACCCTCGTATGCGCCGAAGAAGCCGTGCTGCATCTGCATCTTGCCAGTGGGCAGCACGCTGGCCTGCTCGGCCTCACCAGTGGCGGCGCTGAACTGCACGAGCCATGACTGGCGGGCTTTGTTGGTGGGCTGGTTGGTGATGGTGTTGTCGCCAATCTGGAGGCCATATTTGGCACTGCCCATCAGGTAGATGTGGTTGCCATGGATGGTCATCGTGGGCATTTGCCAGGCACTGCCGCTCACCGTGCTCTCGTGCAGCTTGAGCCAGTTCACGTTCAGGTCGGTGTCCAGTTCGGCGAGTGCCCAGCTGGCGTTGGTGGTTGCCGGTGTGGCTCCATGGCCGCCCAGCGTGAACTCGGTGTTGGCCAGGCCGGCAACCCATGCCGACATATAGAGCTTGTTGCCCACCACCTTCAGGTTGCGCACGCTCTCCTGAGTGGCTGCTCCGCCGCTCACCATGTGCTTCATGTAGTTGCCCTCACTGTCGAGCTTGATGACGAACAGGTTGCCCACGGTGGTCTGCGCGCTGCCGTTCCAGGTGGCCACGTTGTGCGGCTCGATGGTTGTGCCATCGATGGTGACTGCGGCGCACATCAAGCCGCCGAGGTAGATGTTGCCGCTGTTGTCCACTTCGAGCGCATAGGTTTTCACACCTTGGCCAATGTTCCGGCTGCTCTGGCTCCATTCGGGGTAAGTGTCGGTGTCGGCGGTGGCGTTCACCGTGAGCTCGCGCATCCACTCGATGCCGCCCTCGGCGTTCACTTTCACCACCAGTCCGCGACAGCTGCGCTCGCTCACCGTCCACGACAGCTCGTGGTCGGCTCCCAGTGCGTCGGTGAGCACGATGGGGTCGCTCAGGTGCCCCTCGGTGTGGCGCACGTTGGCAAGCATCACCGCGCCGCCATCGGCTGTTGTGGCCACCCAGTTCTCGTTCACAGCGGCCTCGCCGCCGCGCTGTGCCACCGTCCACTGCACGTCGCCGCCAGCCGTGAGTTTCATCAGCAGCAAGCCCTGATTGGCGCCGTTGCCGCTGTAGTCGATGCCCGCGGCCACAACATCGTTGCCGAACATGATGCTCTGCCCGCTGCTTGTGGAACCAGCCTGACCCAGAACCAGCAGGCCGCCGTCGGGCGACAGCACCATTTGGTTGCCTTGCGTGGTCAGGGCCTGCGTGCCCTCGCTGTTGGTTACAAACTTGGCCCACAGCGTCTGCGTGTCGCCAAGCGTCTGCGCACTCACCATCATCGTTGCCGATGTCAAGGCTAATGCCAAAAGCGTAGTAATCTTTTTCATAAACAAGCGTTTAAAAAAATGAGTAATTAGAGTCTTGTGGTTTTATGCTGCAAAATTACCTCGGTTCGCCTGCACGGCCAATCGCCATTTTTTGTGATTTTCGTTCCCGAAAATGGCTAATTGTGGGGATTGGGCATAATTCTATAAGGTGGTAATTTTGCGGTCGTAAACCAATGGGAGTGTCATGAGGTTTTTGTTCGTGATTATCGGGCTTTTGTGTGCGCTGCTTTCGGGAGCCGCTGTGCGGCTTACGGGGGTGGTTGCCGATGCTGTGACCCATCAGCCGGTGGAGTTTGCCACAGTGGCGGCGCAACCGGGAAACCGTGCCACAGCCACCGATGGCCACGGACGCTTCTCGCTCACGCTCGAGCCGGGCGACTACACGCTCGCGGTGTCGTTTGTGGGCTACACCACCCACACCCAGCGCATCACCCTCATCGCCGACCGCCACATCGAGGTGCTCCTGCGCGAAAATGCAACCGTGCTGCAAGAGGTGGTGGTCACCGCCAAAGAAGGCACCGGCCTGACCACCAGCAGCCGCATCGACCGTGATGCCATGGAGCATTTGCAGCCCACCAGCCTCACCGACCTGATGGAGCTTTTGCCTGGCAATGTCAGCCAAGACCCCGACATGGGCGGCGTGAACAGCATCCACCTGCGCGAGACGGGCACCCTGGGGGCCAATGGCACCGCCACCACCAACGACGACTACAACATCTCGGCCCTGGGCACACTCTTTGTGGTGGATGGCGCACCCATCAACGGCGACGCCAACCTCCAGCAGGTACCCAACGCCGACCAGACCTCGGCTGAGCACCGGCGCGACATGACCAACAAAGGCGTGGACATGCGCACAATCGGCACCGACAACATCGAGAGTGTGGAAGTGGTGCGAGGCATTCCCAGTGTCGAGTATGGCAACCTCACCAGCGGCATGGTCAACATCAAGCGCACACGTCGCGCCACACCGCTCACAGCACGCTTCAAGGCCGACGAGTACAGCAAACTCGTGTCGGTGGGCAAGGGCTTCCACCTGCCGGGGGCAGACCACATCATGAACGTGGATGCCGGATACCTCGACTCGAAGGTGGATCCGCGCAACAACCTGGAGAACTACAAGCGCCTCAACCTCTCGGCACGGCTCAACCTGCGTTGGAACCGCCCCGCGCTCACTACGGGCTGGGTGCTTGGGGGGGACTACACCGGCTCGTTTGATGACACAAAAACCGACCCCGACCTCAATTATAATAAGGTGAACGAGTACCGCTCGCGCTACAACCGCTGGGCGCTCACCAGCGACCTCACGTTTTTGCTGCCCCGGCTGTCGTGGCTGAGCAGCATCAACCTGAATACCAGTGTGAGCTATCAGCACGACCGGCTCGAGCGGCGCAAGCAGGTGGCCCCGCAGCGGGCTTCGGTGGCTCCCACCACGATGAGTGCGGGAGTGCACGATGGGCAGTATCTGCTGGGTGAGTACATCGCCGATTTCGTGAGCGACGGCCGGCCGTTCAATGCTTTTGTCAAACTGAAAGGCGAGGGGCGTGCCGCCACTGCGGGCGTGAACCACGCCTACAAGGCCGGGGTGGAGTGGTCGCTGTCGAAAAACTACGGCAACGGACAGGAATACGACCTCGCCCGGCCGCTCTCGGCCTCGTGGACCACACGGCCCAGGGCCTACCGCGATATCCCCGCCTTGCACGTGCTCTCGTGCTACGCCGAGGACAACCTCACGGCCACACTGCACGGCCACACGCTGGAGTTGCAGGCCGGCCTGCGCACGCAACAGATGCCACACCTCGACGCGCGTTACGCACTGGCCAAGAAAGTTTACATCGACCCGCGTGTCAATGCCAAGTGGTCGCTGCCCGAAATCGCCGTGGCTCGGCACACGCTCAAGGCATACGTGGCCGCCGGCTACGGCCTCACCACCAAAATGCCCACCATCGCCTACCTCTATCCGCAGCCGCACTACACCGACTTTATCCAGCTCAATTACTACGACGTGAACCGCCCCGAGGCATTGAGCCGAATCAGCCTGCGCACCTATATCGACGATGCGACCAACTACCAGCTTCGGGCTGCCCGCAACCGCAAGTGGGAGGTGCGCCTTGGGGCGCAAATCGGCAGGAACTCGCTCTCAATCACCTATTTCAATGAGTCCATGACCAGTGGCTACCGTTATTCGAGCCACTATCAGGCATACGAGTACACGAAATACGACGCCAATGCCATCAAGCCGCTCACGCTCACCGCGCCGCCTGTGCTCGACGACCTCCCCAGCACAGCGGTGCGCGAGTTGGCCGGCTACCGCATGGCGGCCAATGGCAGCCGCCTCGACAAGCAGGGCGTGGAACTCACCCTCACCACCGCGCGCTGGCAACCGCTGCGCACAGCGCTCACCGTTACCGGGGCCTGGTTCCGCTCGATCTACTCCAACTCGCAGATGCTCTACGACCCCGTGAGCGTGGTGGTCGACGACCGTGCCGTGAGCGACAGCTACATAGGCTACTACCGCATGGATGATGGCCGGGTGAACGAGCAGCTGAACACCAACTTCATGTTCGACACCCAAATCACCCGCTGGGGGCTGGTGTTCACCACCACGTTGCAATGTATGTGGTTCGTAAGCACGCGCAAGCTGTGGCAAAATGGCGTGCCTGAGGCCTACCTTGATGCGGCCGATGGACTCCTTCACCCCTACACCGAAGCCTGCCGCAGCGATGAGATGCTCCAGCACCTGGTGCGCGAATACAACGATGATGTGTTCCGGCGCCAAACGGTGCCTCTGGCACTCTACGTTAACCTCAAGGCTACCAAGACCATCGGGCGGCACATCAAGGTGGCCGTGTTTGTCAACCGGCTGCTCGACCACCTGCCCGACTACCGAAGCAATGGCTTGATGGTGCGCCGGGTAACCGACCCCTACTTCGGAATGGAACTGAATTTTAGCTTGTAACCCAATATGGTTGTATTAAGAAGTTATAGTTGTTTGAAACCCCTGCGCATTGCGAAGATGTGCGTGATGCATTGTGCATTGTGCATGATTCTGACGCTTGCCGCGTGCGACGACACCCTCGACCAGTCGTTGGCACGCTACACGCCCTACATCACCGTCACTCTGCCTGGCGGCATGGAGCAGGCGGCCTTCCTTGCCGAGCAGTGGCAGGTCAAGGACGTGACCACCAGCCGCACCACCACCTACACCCACCGCAGCGACATCGCCCTCAAGGCTGGCCTCTACGACCTGCTGCTCGATGCCACCATCGACGTGCCTGGCGACTCCGTGCCGCAGCGGCACATCACGGGCTATGTGCAATCGGTCGAAATCGGCACCGGGGGGCAGAACCAAGTAGTTGTCAACGCCTTTGAAAACCGCGTGGCCGACGACTTTGTCATCGAGGAAGTGTTTTTTGCCGGCACACTCCAGCCTTCGGGAAACCAGTACAATGGCGATGACTATGTGAAAATCTACAACAACACCGACCATGTGCTCTACGCCGACGGACTGGCCTTGATGGAGTCGAAGTTTGTCACCACCGACAAATATGACTACTACCCCGACATCATGAGCGACTGCATGACTGTGCAGGCGCTGTACGTTGTTCCGGGCAGCGGCAACGACCACCCGGTGCAGCCCGGCCAGAGCCTGCTCATAGCCGACACAGGCATCGACCACCGCGTGGCGAACCCTAACTCTTTCGACCTGAGCGGAGCCGACTTTGAGTGGTACGACCTCTCGACCCAGCCCGCGCACCTCGACATCGACAGCCCCACTGTACCCAATCTCGACCGATGGTACTGCTACACACTCTCGTTTTTTGTGCTGCACAACCGGGGATTCAAGGCATGGGCACTGGCGCGGATTCCTTTGGATAAAGACCAATTCTTGAAGCAGAACCTCTATCGCTACAGTTATGTGGTGGTGGTGCCGGCCGGCACCTATCCCATGAGCCAGACGGCCTACAAGGTGCCCAACGCCTGGATTCTCGATGCCGTGAATTGCAGCGTGGAGGCCAAGCGGGCGTGGAACGTCACCGCACCGGCTCTTGACCAGGGGTGGACGCACTGCGGCTCCATGGACCACGACAAGAGCCGCTACTTTCACAGCGTGAGGCGAAAACTGCTCTACGTGCGCGACGGCAGGGCGGTGCTTCAGGACACCAACAATTCCACCGACGACTTCAATCCCGACTGCATTCCCAGCGAGGTGGAGCGCCAGGGCACCGCCACCGATGCGGCCGGCACGCCCTGCACCCAGCTCACTTGGGACGGCCGCCAGCCGCGACAGCGATAGATAATTGAGTGATGAACAGCAAATTCCCACTTTCTCCCATTCTCGGTTGTACTCGGCACTGCCTCGTGCTTGCTGCATTGTGGCTCGCTCCGGGCGCGTGGTGCGCCGGGGTGGGGGAGGCCGACACGGTTCTCCTCGACCGCGTGCAGCAGCGCAGTCGGCTCTCCGAGCACTTGCTCACGTTGGCCTGGCAAAACCCCGTTGCCCGCCAGTGGAGGCACCTCGCCTCGCTCAGCCAGGTGGCCGCGGGCTATGGGCTGCGCCACGAGACACAGGCGGTGGTCACGCAACTTGGCGACCACAACGAGCAGTGGACCTTCGACGCCTCGACGCATATCAGGCACAACACCAGCACGCTGTGGGGTGGGGCGCACTACGACAACGGCTCCACACGCGGCATCGCCTGGAACGAGACCAGCGACTTCGCTATTGTTTACCCCTACCTCCTGGCCGACAGTGCCGCGCTGGCTCCGCTGCGCCACGAGCGGTACGCCTTCGGCGGTGGGTATGCCGACCACCGCGGCCGTTTCCACTGGGGAGGCGAGGCGGACTACGAAGCCGGCCACTACTACCGCAATGTGGACCCCCGGCCGCGAAACGTCACGGCGCGCCTCACCGTCAGGGGCGGAGCGGGACTGTCGCTCTCGCCGCGCTATGTGGCCGATGTGGCTTTGGGCTATGTCAAGTACAAGCAGACCAACGATGTGGCCTTCTACAGCGAGCTGGGGAAGGAAAAACTCTACCACCTCACTGGACTGGGCAACGATTACGGCCGCTTTGCCGGGGCGGGCGACGATTGTTACTATCACGGTCACCAATGGCAGCTCATGCTGGGCGTGGTGCCTGTTGACCGGCAGGGTGTCGCTGCCACCGTCTCGGCCATGCGCATGACGATGGACAAGGTAATTACCTCGCTCAACAAGCTGCCCCTGGCACACATCACCCACACCGCCCTGAACGCAGAGGCCGCGTGGGCTGGCGCCGGCTGGGGCGTGACCGCGCACATCGATGCCGCAAGGCGCACGGGGCGCGAAAACATCTTCGGCGACCCGGCTTCGTCGGTCTATCGGCAGATTGCCGCCCTCGATATGTATCGCGAGAACCGCTTCTCGACCGGTGTTGCCGCAGTGTGGCAGCACGACGCTACGGCCTGGACTCTCGATGTGCGGCCCGCTGTGGACTACAACCACCTCAACGCCATCTATGCCGACCCGCAGTGCCGGCAGCGAAACGACGACCTCACCACGGCCATCACCCTGCGGGGAGGTTGGCGCACGCCTAACACCCATTCAACCCTCACACTGGGTACGGCATGGACGCACCCCACACATAGCGAACTATCGCTCACCGGCACCAAGCCCGAGCTGGAGCAGCTGCAGTTGGCACTTGAGCGCGACCACTGTTTTGCCTCGCACAATCGCACGGCGGTGGCCGCTGCACTGGCCGTGAGCGTGAGCCTGAACGCCAGCCTGGCGTTGCAGGCCACCCTGGCTTGGCAATGCACCGCCTACACCGGCAACAACCGCGCACACCGCCTCAACACGCAGGTTGCGCTAATCTTTTAGTGTGTAAATCAGTGCGAGAAATGTAGACAAATGACCATAAGCCCTTGCGGGGTGAATAAAGCGACCCTCCTGAAACTGTTATCTCTCATTCACTTAATCTCTTTAAATGCTTTTTTCAGTTATGCACTTGCGACATCTCATTCTCTTGGCGTCACTCTGCGCGGCAACGGCGTTGCCGGCTGCCGATGTGCCTGCCGACACCGCCGTGCGACGGGGCACGCTGCCCAACGGCCTCACCTACTTTGTGCGGCACAACAATTATCCCGAGCACCACGCCGACTTCTTCCTGGCACAGCGCGTGGGGTCGATACAGGAAGAGGAGAGCCAGCGCGGACTGGCGCATTTTCTGGAGCACATGTGCTTCAACGGCACAAAGCATTTTCCCGGCAACTCTCTCATCAGCTACATGGAGTCGATTGGCGTGAAATTCGGCGCCAACCTCAATGCTTACACCTCGACCGACCAAACGGTGTACAACATCAGCAACGTGCCCACCGCTCGCCGCTCGGCGCTCGATTCCTGCTTCCTCGCCCTGAGCGACTGGAGCCACGCCCTGCTGCTCAGGGGGCGCGACATCGACGAGGAACGGGGCGTGATCGAGGGCGAGTGGAGGCAGCGAACCTCGGCCAGCAACCGTATGCTCGAGCGCGCACTGCCCACGCTATATCCCGGCAGCCGCTACGGACAGCGAATGCCCATCGGCACCATGGACGTGGTGCGCAATTTCAAGCACAGGCAGCTGCGCGACTATTACAAGAAATGGTACCACCCCGCAAACCAGTGCGTCATCGTGGTGGGCGACATCGACCCCGACTACGCCGTGGCGAAAATCCAAGAGTTGTTCGGCTCGGTGAAGTCGCCCAAGCACCCCGCTCCCGTGGTGCAAGAGACCGTGCCCGACAATGCCGACATCATTGCAGCCATTCAGACCGACCCCGAACAGCCCTCCACCAGTGTGCGGCTGCTGTTCAAGCACGACGACCTCAATGCCGGTGCCGACGGCGAGCAATGGATGCGCAACGACTACCTCAACTACGCCGTGGCCTCGATGCTCGGCGGACGCTTCGCCGACCTGGCATTGCAGCCACAGGCTCCGTTCACCCACGTGGGCGTGGCCGACCGCAATTACTTCCTCAGCCGAACCCGCCAGGCTCTCCAGCTCACCGCCTTGAGCAAGAGCGGCCAGGCCGCCTCCACCATGCAGTGGATGGCACGCGAGGTGAAGCGCGCCACCGAGCATGGTTTCACCGAGGCCGAGATGCTGCGGATGCAAAACACCTACGAGGCCGCACTCGACAAGCTCTACCGCGAGCGCGACCGGTATGCCAACACCCGCTATGCCCGCGACTATGTGCGCGCCTGGCTCGAGGGCGAGCCCATCCCCGGCATCGAGGAAAACTGCGCCATTATGCGCCGCATGGTGAGCCAGGTCACCCTCGACGAGGTGAACGCCCACCTGCGGCGCATAGTGAGCCCCACCGACCGCAACGTGGTGCTTGTGGCCTTTGCACCACACAAGGCCGGCGAGAACCCACCTGCCGAGCAGACCCTTATCGACGCCTTCCATGCCGGACGAGCCGAGCCCGTGGAGGCATACCTCGACACGCTGCACATCACGCGCCTCGAACTGCCCGACCTGTGTGCCGGCACTATTGTCGCCGAGAAAGCCCTGACAGAGTTTGACGCCACCGAGTGGACGCTATCCAATGGCATTCATGTCCAGGCCAAGCACACCGAAATCGTGCCCGGCGAGGTGGTCATTGCCGGGGCAGGTCCCGGTGGACTGTCGCAAAACTACCGCCCCCAGGACGCCCCCTCGCTGAAAGCCTTCGGCCAGCTGGCAGCCACCCTGGCCTTTGGTGGCCTCACGGCCAATGACCTCAAGAAATTCCTCGCCGGAAAGCAGGCAACGATGCGCACCTTTGTCAGCAAGACCGAAGAGGGCTTTCAGGGTGCCGCCACGCGGCGCGATTTGGAATTGGCTTTCCAATTACTCTATCTGCGCCTCACCGCCCCGCAAAAGGACGAGCGGGCCTACGCCGCCTGGCTCGAGAGCCAGCGCAGCAGCCTCGACAACCGCGCTGCCGACCCGAAGTTTGAGTTTGCCGATTCCATCTTTGCCGGGGTTTACGACCATCACCCGCTGGCCGGCGAGCGGCTTGGCAAGGACGAAATCGAGCATACCAATATCGACCGCGTGCTGGAAATCTATCGCGACCGCTTTGCCGACATGAGCGACTTCACAGTTTACCTCGTGGGGGACTTTGACACCGACTCCCTGCGCCTGCTCACCGAGCGTTACCTGGCCTCGCTGCCGGGCGGCGGCCGTCGCGAGCAGCCACGCGACATTGGCTACCGCGTGCTGAGCGGCGAGGTGGACCGCGCCTGGAGCCGCACCATGCAGAACCCCCAGGACAAAGTGTATTATTTCTGGACCGGTGCCTGCGACTACAACCTGCGCAACGCCCTGCTCGCGCAGGTCACCAGCCAGGTGTTCAAGGAGATATTCCGCGACGAGATTCGCGAGAAACGCGGCTGGACCTACCACGTCGACACCCATTGCAGCATCAGCGCCGACTACAACGGCACCGACCACCCGGTGGTGTTCATGCCGCTCAACGTCACTGTCACCGCCGGCAAGGCCCAGGAAACCCGGCAAGTCATCGAGCAAGCCGTGGCGCAGGTCGCCACCGCCGGCATCACCCACGGCCAACTCGACAAGGCCAGGCAGTACCTGCGCAAGGTGCACCACGAGAGCCTCGACGACAACACTTACTGGATGGACATCATGCGCCGCCACACCAAGTGGGGCATCAATTTCGACCGCGACTATCTTGCCACTCTCGAGGCCATCACGCCCGACGATGTGCGCCGATTCGTGGCCGAGTACCTCGGCACCGGCGGCCGCCTGCGGCTCACCATGACCGGCATCGGCCAGTGAGCCCGCCACTCGGCGACTGCCGGGTGGACGCTGCCAAGCACCGAAATAATGAATTGTCAGGGGGGAGCCTCAGGTGTCCCCCCTTGCTTGATTGTGTGGCACCCTGTCAACCGCCGGCACTGACCAGCGAGATGGCAGTATCCACTGCAAATTGCTAACGTTTTTTTCGTCAGGCTGCTCAATGCAGTTTCTCGACGATGACCTTGGTGGGGTTGGTAAACCCGAAGTTGTCGCCCTTGGGGAGCAGGAAGTCGATGCATTGCTTGCGTCGGGCCCCCATGCGGTCCTTCACCACCCACTTGCCTTCGAGCTTGGGCACGCGCTCGCACTTCACCACGATGGTGTCGCCCATCTTGAACCCATGCTGGCGGAACATATCGGGCGACAAAGCCACCCAGCGGATTTCGTAGTTGCTCAGTTTCTTCTTGTCAATTCGGTCGCCGCTGGCTGTGCTCCACTTCAGCCCACCCACGCCAGGGTGGTATTTCGTGGCGTGCAACGTGTATTGCTGACACAAGGCCGACAAGCTAAATATCGCCGTCACGGCAATCATCAGTCGTCTAATCATTGATGTAAATCTTTGGTTAAAAGCGCAAAGTTACAACCAAAGTTCCACTTGGCCAAACCTGTTAGCGATTATTAAGTAATTATGCAGGGTTCTGTAAAAATGCTTGCGGCGGCTTGGCGTTGATAGCCCACCCAGTTTTGTCTCCATTCGACCAATGCGGTAGCGAGCTGTGGCGCAGATGGTTGCGAAAGTTCGCCAATAATCGGCTCCAGAATGGCCCAAAAAAGGTTTCTGTACCGGTTCGGTTTGATTAATCACTCGAATCTTGAGTTTGTGAACGAAATATGACAAAAAGTTAATACTGCTGTCCGCCAAAAGCGTAAACCCGTACAGCAGGCAAAGCCGCAGCGGCCGACTGCCTAAAAATCGGAAAAAGCCCCCCGAAAGGGCTGATGGTGTCGGATATTAGTTGTAACTTTGCCATGCCGTTCCGAGTTTTTTTGTCTGGAGAGCCGCGGAACTTGTTGTTCCACAAGATGTTATAAAGTCAGTCAACTCACGCTGCCGCGGAATTAGAAATTATCCAAAACTTGTAAATTCGAGTAATCGAATGCTCGATTGTTCGAATGCTCGAATAATCGAATAATCGAATGCTCGAATAATCGAATAATCAAGATGACTTATGCCAATCGAAATCAAATCAATTAAGGGCTACTACTATTTGGACGCTTGGGTGATGTCACACATTATCCATCAGGCGACGATAAGTTTTTGTCGGCGTTATCTCAACAAAGACAACGACCCCGGTGGTCGCCTCTATGACCAAATGGTTATGGCTGCCCGCAGTGCGTCAGCCAACATTGCCGAGGGCAGCTCACGCCGGCAGACCAGTCGCGAAACCGAGATGCGGCTCACCGATGTGGCACGCGCCACACTGTGTGAATTGCTCAGCGACTTCATGGCATTCTCATTGACCTACAACATCGAGCCATGGGCCAAAGATGACGAAAACTACCGAATTCTCAAGGAGCTACAGCTGGAACAGCCCAACTACGGGCCAGACATCGAGCGCGACGCGTGGCTACACGTTCAAGCACAACGAGAGCGATTCGCCCCGTGGACTGAGAGCAACGATTTGTCGGTGCGCGTTAATTCCATCAAGCAGCTTATCAACCTCACCATTTTCATGTTACAGAAAATGATTGCTCAACAACTGGACGACTTCAAGCACACTGGCGGTTTCACCGAGGGACTCGCCCAGGAACGTGTTGCCACTCAATCGCAGCACTCGCTGGAGCAAGGCGCGCCATTGTGCCCCCGGTGTGGCAAACCGATGATTCGCCGCACCATCAAGCGAGGCACTAAGGCGGGGCAACAGTTCTGGGGCTGCTCGGGATACCCCAAGTGCCCGGGAACTCGAAGAGTTTGACAACAGCAATAGTAAAGTTTAGATAGTTCAGAACACTATATCTTGGCGTAAAGCTCAGTTTGCAGGTTTCCCTTAAATCCGTCTAATTCGTGCAATTCGCATTGAGCTTGAATTACCCACACAAAACATTACAGCACCTGTGCAAACGCATTAGAGTGCATGCGGAGCAATGAAGCTTGCTTCGAGTGCTGAGTGCAGCCCGATGTATCCAACTGGTTCTTTGCTTTTTTGCAAGAAAAACCAGCCGCGACCCACCGTCGCGGCTGGTTTTTGGGGTACTCCGCCTGCGCGGCCTGGGGCCGGCGGTGGGGGAGGCGCGTCAACCTCAGTTCGAGAGCAGGATGTTGATCAGCTCGTTGAGGTCGCTCACATCAACCTTGTCGTCGTCGTTCACGTAGGCGCGGCTGCCGTAGTTGCTGGCCAGATCGCGGTCGAGCATGATGTTGATGATGATGTTCACATCGTCGATGTCGACGTTGCCATCGCCGTTCACGTCGCCAGTCTTGTACTGGGGCTCGGGCACATCGGGCACATAGGTGCTGCCCACGAGGCCGTAAGCCTCGACACCCTCGACGGCAAACTGCACGGGCGAGGCCTCGGTGGGATCGGCGGGCTTGGCGGTCACGCACTTGATGCCGCTGTGGTGCAGCGGGTTGGAAACGTCAACAGCAACACAGTTGGGTACCGACTTGTCGTCGCTGGGGCTGGCAATGTAGCTCCAGTACACATGGTCGCCGTCGCTGTAGAACTGGGTCACACCGGTGATTTCGTCGCCGTCGCCCTCTTTCAGCACAGGGCTGTCGTCAATCAGCACGGCCTGGGTCATGTCGGTGTCCAGCCATTGTGCGTCGTTCTCGGCCACTGCGCTCATCGGCAGGCGGTAAACGCCCGGCACATCGTTGCGGCCGGCTGCCTTGCTGCTCTGCAGGTAGAAGTAGATGTAGCCGTTAGCCTGGTCCACATAGAACTGGGTCATCTGCACATAGGGGAGAATCGACTTGAAGGGATCCTCACCGCCAGTCGAAGCCACATCGGGCGTAAAGTCGCTCTTGCGGAAGCGGAAGATGCCGAAGCCGTTGAATTTCTTGCCCATCCAATAGGTGTCGCCAATCTTGTAGAAGCCGCAACCAATGCCGCCGTACATCCAGCCAGCGGTGCCGTTGGGATAGTAGCTCAGCCAGTTGTTCTGCACCAGGAAAGGCTGCGAGCCGTAGAGACCCACCGTGTCGGCGCTCATCTCATGCACGCCCACGTTGCGGTCGGCAATGTAAATCTTGCCTTCGTCGGCACCGATCGACAGCGAGAACGGATCCTCGAATGCCTTGTAGCCCACGTTGTTGAGCACAGTTACGCGGTAGAAGATGCCGTCGGTGTTGTTCACATAAAACACCTCGCCGTCACCGCCGTTGGCCTGGGCGTTGGCATCCTGGTAGCGGAAGTTCTGGCCGGCCACACCCACATAGATGCGGTTCTTGTAGCTGTCGAGGTTGAAGGCGTGAGCGCCCGTGGCGAACTCAGTGTCGATGATGTCGCCGTTCTCATCCTTGTACATCAGCTTGCCGTCCTTGGTGGCGAAGTAGAGGCCGCTGGGGCAGCCAAAGGCTGCGCTGGTGCCGCTGATGGTGGCATCGCCCACAATGTTCAGGTAGTTCCACTGGCTGGCGGCACGGTAGGCGTCGACTGCGGTGGCGGCCACCTTGCACTCCACATTGCCCTGGCTGGCGTTGAACACGCCGGCGGCCAGCACCGGGGTGTTGACGTTGAGCACGCGCAGGCTCTCGATGGTGGCGGGCACAGCTCCCGGCTCCATATAGTTCACGTTGCTGGGAATCTCCATGTTCTTCAGTGCCATGCAGCCGTTGAAGGCATTCATCATGATGTTGGTGGCAGTTGCCGGCAGCGTCAGGTCGGTGAGCTTGGTGCAGCCGTTGGCGACAGCCTGCGGAATCTCGTTGCGCCCATCTTCAAACACCAGTGTCTCGATGGCGGCTTTGTTGAACAGGTTGTAACCTGCGGCAACGTTGGACTTCAGTACGAACTCCACCACCTTGCTGTTGGCAAAGCCATAGTTGCCCACGCTGGTGAGAGCAGGCAGGTTGATGGTGGTAAAGGGAGAGTAGGCCAAACCATAGTTGTCAATCGTCTGGATGGTGGCATTGTCGAGCGCGGTGCCGATGTCACCCTTGTGGGCGGTCACCAGCAGGCGGGTACCTGCTAAGTTGGTGAGCAGACCGTTCTCCACTTTAAACGACTCGCTGCCATCGGCCACGGTGATGGCAGCCAGGGTGGTGATGGGGGCAAAGGCTGCATTGCCGATGCTGGTCACCGAAGCCGGAATGTTGATACCGGTGAGCTTGGAGCTGGCGAACGCCTGCGAGCCGATGCTCTGGAGGCCGTCGTTGAGCGTGAGCTCACCCGTCAGACCGGTGCTCTGGAATGCCTGGGCGCCGATGCTGGCCACCGTGTTGGGCAGGGCGATAGCCGTCAGCGACGAGCAGCCCTGGAAGGCTCCGTCGCCAATGCTCGTGGTGGCGTTGCCAAAGACCACGTTGCTCAAAGCCGAACAGCCGTTGAACACATTGGCCTCGACGGTGGTCACTGCATCGGGATAGGTGAAGCTTTGCAGTGATGAGCATGCCTTGAAAGCGTTGTTGCCAATGGCGCTCACCAGGTTGCCGTCGGCAAACACCACCTGCTCCAGTGCCGAGCAGCCCTGGAACATCGTGGCGGTGATGGAGGTGAACTGTCCGCCCAGCGTGAGCGTCTTCAATCCCGTGAGGTTGTGGAAGGGCTGTTGGTTGTTGGGGTCGGACTCGCGTGCGGCCACATTGCGCATGATGATGATTTCCTCGATGCTCTTGTCGGCCACGCGGTCGGCGGCTGCCTTGCCGTATGCGTCAAAGTTCATGATGAACGTGTTAGGGCTTTCGGGGAAGATGAGGCGCTTCAGGTTGCTCATGCCGGCCAGGTCGTCACCCACCATGGGGCCGTTCCAGGCGGCGGGAATCGTGAACTCCACCAGTCCGGTGCAGCCTGCCAAGGCTCCCGTGCCGATGGTGTTGGCCGTGTTGGGAATGGGGCTCACGGTGAGCGCGGTGCAGTTCTTGAAGCATGAACGGCCAATGTTGGTGCAGGTCTCGGGCAGCACCAGCGAGGTCAGGTTCTTGCAGTCGAGGAACGCGTTGGCGGCAGTGGCTGTCACCTTGTAATCCACGTTATTGTAGGTCACAAACTCGGGAATCACGATGTCGCCCGCATACCAGGTGGTGTCGTGTGTGGTCTTGTTGATGGTGTAGCGAGCCACCGTGGCCACGTTCTCGTGGGTGGTGCGGTCAACCGATGTGGTGTAGTTGATGCCGTCCACCGTGATGCTTGCACCCCAGGCGCCCAGGGCCATCATACCAACGGCTCCCAGTGCCAACCGGCGCAACCATGAATGAGTAAATCTTTTGCTCATAGCGGTTTAATTTATAGTTAATAATTCAATTATTTGCATCCAAGCTTGCTGCCACGGCACATGTGGTGGCGCAAGCACACAATGACTGGCAAATTTACGGCAAATTTTTGAAACACAAAAACAAAACGCCAAAAAAATGCCATTTTCTGTGGCTGGCGCTATCGCTCCCCACATTTTCCGGCAGTGAGCGGCCCGGGGTTTAGAGGTGGTTTTGTGGTTTCGCTTGGTAGTCGAGCAGCGACGGGTTGAACTCGACTTTCTCGCTGGTGAACACGCGCTGCATGGCTCCGCTGGCAATCACCTCGGCGGTGGGGCCGGTCACCATCTCGCGGTCGCGAGTGATGAGCCACAGGTCGTCGGCCATGAGCAGCGACTGCGACACGTCGTGGCTCGAGAGCAGCACGGCCTTGTCCTGCTCGTGTGCCAGCCGGTGCAGCAGCTGCATGGTCTCGATGCGGCTGGCCACATCAAGAAACGCTGTGGGCTCGTCGAGCACAATCACCGGCGTGGCCTGTGCCAGGGCTCGGGCAATCATGGCTTTCTGCCGCTCGCCGTCGCTCAGCTGCGCCATGTAGCTGTCGGCCTTGTGGCCGATGCCCACGCTGGCCAGTGCCTGTTGCACGCGCTCGCGGTCGTCATCGCCCAGGCGCCCAAGGAATCCCGTGTGCGGCTGCCGGCCCAGCGACACCAGCTCGGCGACCGTGAGGCCGCCCGCCGCCACGCGCTCGGTGCTCACCAGCCCAATCAGCCGCGAACGCTCGCGCTGCGTGAGCGACCACACGTCCACGCCGCCAATTGTGATGCTGCCCGCCAATGCCCGGCTGGCGCACGTGAGGGCGCGAAGCAGCGTGGATTTGCCCGCGCCATTCTGCCCCAGCAGTGCCACCAAGTGGCCGCGCTCCAAGCGCAGGGTCAGCCGAGTGAGCACTGGCGTGCTTCGCTTGCCTTGGGTGTAGCCCACAGTAAGGTCGTGAGTCTCGAGGTAGGCCATGGGAATGGATGTTAGTTAAAGTAATTGATGCGGCGGCGGTTGAGGATGATGTAGATGATGATGGGCACGCCGATGATGGGTGTGATGGCGTTGATGGGGATGATGCCCTGGCTGCCGTTCACGCTGATGAGCGTGCACAGCAGCACCACGTCGGCCCCGGCGAGCAGGGTGGCGGGAATGAGCCGTCGGTGGTCGCTGGTGCCGGTCATGAAGCGTGCCACGTGAGGCACCACAAGGCCCACAAAGCCGATGGGGCCGCACCAGGCGGTGACCACCGCCGTGAGCACGCCGGTAATCACCAGCAGGGAGTTGCGGGCACGGTGGGTGTTCACGCCCAGGTTCTCGGCATAGCGTGTGCCCAGGAGCAGCGCGTTCAGCGGCTTCACCATCAGCAGCGACGCGCACAGCGCCAACACAATCAGACCGCTGTAGAGCGGCAGCTGGTCGGCGCCCACACCCTGGAAATTGCCGAACCCCCACGTGACGTAGCTGTGCACGCCCTCTTCGTTGGCAAGGGAGTTGAGCAGCGAAATCACGCTCGAGGCTAAGTAGCTCACCAAAATGCCGATAATCAGCAGCATTGTGCTGCTGCGCACGATGGCCGCAAAGGCGATGAGCACCGCCAGCACGGCTCCGGCACCCAGCAGGGCGCCCAGCAGGGTGGCCACATAGCTGCCCGCCGTGCCGCCCAGCAGCGTGCCGATGCTGCCGCCCAGGGCGAGCATCACGATGGCCACGCCCAGTCCGGCACCGGCCGACACGCCCAATATCGACGGGCCGGCAAGCGGGTTGTTGAAGGTGGTTTGGAGCAGCAGGCCGCTCACGCTCAGCGCGGCACCTGCCAGCGCGGCCGTCACAATCATGGGCAGGCGCGACTGGCGCACGATGATGTCCCAGGCCACATTGCCGCTGTCGTGGCCGGTGACAATGCCCAGCACCTCGCGCACCGGGATGTGGACCGAGCCGAACAGCAGGCAGCCCAGCGCCAGCGCCACCAGCAGCACCGCCAGCACTGCGCACACCAGCACAAAGCGGCTCGCACGCGTTGCCTTGCCTGCATTTTGAATGTCGTTAACCGGCGTAGGGTGATTCACTTGGTCCACAACTAAGCAATTGGAAATAAAGCAACATCTCGACTGCCGTCAAAGGCGAGTCGTCTTGCACATCTCGCACCTGTCATGCTTCAAGAATGATGTTGATCAACAGGTTCACGTCGGCGATATCCACTGCGCCGTTGCCGTCGAGGTCGGCGGCATCCACGTCGGCGGGGGTGTCCTCGATTCCCAGCAGGATGTTGATGACCAGGTTCACGTCGGTGATGTCGACCTTGCCGTCACCGTTCAGGTCGCCCGTCACTGGCGCGAGCATGAAGTCGAAGGTCACCACGGCGTTGTGCATGGTGATGTTTGTGACAGGCTTGCCCATATACCCGCCGGTGTTCACCGCAGCCGGCGGCATCGAGGTGTCGCTGAGCTGGTTGTTGCCGTTCCACGGGTAGAGGTCGCCCACCTCGGTGCTGTCGTTGGGCAGTCCGTCGGCAGCAATGATGGTCATGCCCTGCGGCAGCGCGTTGTTCACCTTGTTGTGCTGCCAGTTGTAGTCGTTATAGGTCACGTGTGTCACCAGCAGTCCCTCGCTGGCCATGGCCGCGTTCCACCCGGTGCGCTGCCGGTTCTCGAGCACGTAGTACTCGTCGGCGTTTTTGTCGTTTGTGATTTTCACGGCCTGTGCGTCGCGCTCGGCGATGTCGCCCAGCGCATAGTGCGTGCCGGGGGTGGCCTCGGTGAGCTGCATCCAGCCCATGAACGCCCGCTCGTAGGCCGTGTAGCCGCACGGCGTGTAGCTGTCGTCGTTGTAGCAGCCGCCGCACATCACGCTCCAGTTGCCCATGCCGTAGTAGCCGTGGTCGTAGGTGGTCTCGTAGAAGTCGGGCAAGCCCAGGCAGTGCGAAAACTCGTGGCAGAACGTGCCCACGCCGTCGAGCTGCGAGCTGTCGTCGGCACGTCCGTGCAGCTCGTTGAACACGGCGAAGCGGTTGATGCGCTTGCCGTTGCGCCTCTGCGGGCCGTCGCCGTCGTCGCGGAAGCTCGCCGACATCAGGTTCCACTGGCACGGCCACACGCTGTCGTCGATGTAGCCCTGTGCCTCGCCCACGCCGGCATACACCACGATGCACACGTCCACCTCGCCGTCGCCGTCGTTGTCGTAGGGGGTCCAGTCCACCTCGTCGCCGGCGGCGGTGATGGCGTCGCACACCATCTGACCCACGCCCACATCGTTGATTTCCTTGCCGGCCACATAGCCGTGTGCGCCGTAGCGCGCCCGGTTCCCCGGCAGGGTGTAGATGCCGTAGACATCAAACTGCGGCGTGTACTGCCCCCAGGACTGGTCAGCGAAATACTGGCTTGCGCTGCGTGGCCCCTGTGTGTACTGCGACACAAAAGCCTCCACAGGGTTCGACATGCTCTTGTCGGCGTAGTCCACGAGCAGGATGGGTATGCGCGGGCTGCCGGTCACGGGCACCTGCGTGGTGCCCACGCGGTGCGGTGCGGCCATGGGGTAACGGTTCGTGGCGGCCTCTCGCTCCATCGACGTGAGCGCGGCCTGGTTGGCGGCCACAAAGGCTTGCTCGGCGGCATCGCGATGTGCCGCGTCGTGCGCCAGCACGGCGGTGAGCGTGCCGCCCACCTTGTAGCGCACATCGCCATGCGCGTCGCGCCCCACCCACAGGCCGTCGTCGGCAGTCACCAGCCGGCTCTGCCACTCGTCGCCCATCATGCGCACGCGCACCGTGCCGCCATCGCTCAGCGGCACCGCCACCACGCCCGGCCACGCCGGAACACCCAGCACACACAGCGACACACACGCCGCACACAGCACACACAATAGTCGTCTCATTGCTTTCGGTAAAAAATTACGGCCACAAAGTTACAACATTATTCCCACTTGGCCAAATTTCGGGAACGCAGCCCCACGTTGTCCCCGGATTATGACCATAATACCAAAGCCTTCACCGCTCAACAATGATATTCACGCACTTCTCTTGTATTCATTTCTTGCATTTCAGCAAGAAGGAATTTCTCAAGTTGCGCCTCGTCGGGCAGTTGTAGTTGATAGGTTGTCACAAAGAGTTTATTATCCATGCCGGCAAGTGCATACTCCACCATTTTTTCGCCTTTGCGAGTACATAGCAGTATGCCTACAGGCGGATTGTCGCCCGGATTCATTTCGCGCTCGGCAAAATAGGACACATAGGTATTAAGCTGACCAAGATATTCATGTTTGAATTCATCGTTTTTCAACTCAATGATGACATTGCAGTGCAAAATGCGATGATAGAAAACCAGGTCGACATAATAATACTCATCATCGATGATGATGCGCCGTTGCCGTGCCTCGAAGCAGAACCCTTTACCCAATTCAAGCAGGAACTCGCAAGTTTGACAGTTTGGGGTATCTGAATTTTTTTTGAAGATTGATGCCAAAAGATTTTGCGGTGTCAATTCTTTTTTATACTTTTGTGCTATATTGTAATATACAGCACTTCTATCATGTACCTTAGTCAAAGCAA
>JAFSYB010000041.1 GCA_017443765.1 Muribaculaceae bacterium
AGTTGAAAACGCCGTTGTCGTCCCAGCCGTGCTCGTCGTCGCCGATGAGCAGCCGCTTGGGGTCGGTGCTCAGGGTGGTCTTGCCGGTGCCCGAGAGGCCGAAGAAGATGGCGGTGTTCTCGCCGTTCATGTCGGTGTTGGCCGAGCAGTGCATGGCGGCGATGCCCTTCAGCGGCAGGTAGTAGTTCATCATCGAGAACATGCCCTTCTTCATCTCCCCTCCGTACCAGGTGTTGATGATTACCTGCTCGCGGCTGGTGACGTTGAACACCACGGCGGTCTCGCTGTTCAGACCCAGCTCCTTGTAGTTCTCGACGATGGCCTTGCTGGCGTTGAACACCACGAAGTCGGGTTCCTGGGCCAGTTCCTCGTCGTTGGCCGGACGGATAAACATGTTTTTCACAAAGTGGGCTTGCCAGGCCACCTCCATGATAAAGCGCACTTTCATGCGGGTGTCCTTGTTGGTGCCGCAAAAGCCGTCCATCACATAGAGCTTTTTGCTGCTCAACTCCCTGATGGCTATTTCCTTGACGGCGGCCCAGGTTTCCTTGCTGGCGCGCTTGTTGTCGTTCTTGTAACCCTCGCTGGTCCACCACACGGTGTCGTGCGAGGTCTCGTCGTCGACAATGAATTTGTCCTTTGGTGAGCGGCCGGTGTACACGCCCGTCATCACGTTCACGGCATCCAGCTCGGTGAGCACGCCCTTGTCGTAGCCCTCCAAGCCGGCTTGCATCTCTTCCTCAAACAGTTCCTCGTAGGTGGGGTTGTACATCACCTCGGTGGTGCCGGTGATGCCATACTTCTCCAAAATTTTCTTGTCGAATGTTGCCATTTTCTTCCAGAGTTTATTAAGTGTAGTTTATTCCTATTTATTTCTGTGGTGCTGATGGAATCAAGTCGTCAGCGGTGAGTTCCAATCTGCAAAGTTACAGATAAATCCTCACATTCTTGAAAAAAAAACGGCTGCGTGGGTCGATTTAGCCATTTTTAAGTATTCGCCGTTACTCGCCCGCCCCGACGGAGTGAGCGCGACAGATGACAACAACAGCAACACTCGTGATGGAGCATTGCTGTTGCGGTGATGCTTTGCGGCAACATGACCGCGTGCTGTCGGGGAAACAGGGTCACTTGGCAAGCAGGATGTTGATGAGTTCGTTCACGTCATCAATATCCACGTTGCCGCTGTTGTTCACGTCGCCCTGGATGCCCGAACCGGGATTGATGGTTGCTGGGTCAAAGTCCTCGAATGCAACCAGCACTGGAGTGTCGACAATTGTGTAGGTCTTGTCCAAAATGGGAATGGTGATGCTCAAGTTCAGCACAAAACTCAATGTTGCCGTGGCATAGGTGCCGTTGAAGCGCGAGGAGAAGGCAAACGGCACCGAGGTGTCGAGCGTGGTGCCCACATACTTCTGCAACCAGCTGGGAATGATGTCGCTCAAACCCGAAATCTCCATCAAGTTCACCTCTTTGATTCCCGTGATGGTGGTATAGCCATCGCTGGTGGTGACACCAAGCATGCGCTCGAACTCAACGTTCTCAACGGCCAGCGTCCTTCCCAGTAATTTAAATGCGAAACTCATAGTGGCGTTGTAGGTGCCGTTCTCGTTCTGGTCAACGCTCAGCGTCATGCCCTCGCGTGTGGTTTCGGTGGAGATGGTCTTCACAGTCACCGTGCCGGTGTAGTCGGTGGCAGCGGCTCCCAGCACACACAGCAGGGCAGCCAATAGCATAGTCAGGTGTTTCATAAACTAAATAATAATGATGTTGTTGTGAGTATTCGTTTCATTTCTTTGGCGCAAAATTATAAACTAATCTGGAATTAGGCAAATATTTGGGGAATTATTTAGTGGGTTCGTAAAATTGCCTGAGTCCCACACGGTGTGCAAAATCGGTTCTCTTGTGCGCGCTGCCGCATCGATGCGGCAGTACTGGGTGAGGCGGTTGCCCCCACGCCGGTGTGCGTGCTTTATCCTCCCCACCTGCTCGAAATCCTCGCCGGTCGCACAAAAGGCCTCGACCGGGGACTTCAAGACCCAAGCGATTCATGCGCGTCCAAAATGCAAGCAATTCCGAAGTTATCCATGCATTAAGATAGGTCGTTTTGCTGTATCGTTAAATTACCGAGATAAAAATATCGGCTCTGACTTGATGGATATGATAAAAGACTTTTTGTATAACGAACAAAGTCGCTCCGCTTTCCGCTTCATCACAGTGGATGCCTATCTATCGGCCATACCTTTTTATGAGAAAAACGGATTTAAATTGTTGAGTTTAGTACATGACAGAAGGTCGAAAATTTAATGTTAATTAACTGATTATCAGATAGTTAACTATTGCATAAGTGGTTGGAAATTAGTACCTTTGTAAGAAAAAACACCACTAATTTCTATGGGTACTAATTCCAATCCAC
>JAFSYB010000042.1 GCA_017443765.1 Muribaculaceae bacterium
AGACAACCTTATAATCAAAGAAATTAAGTTTTTTTCAATTCTACGTTTCTTCAAACTGTCAACCCCCCCGAGCTATAGTAGCTTAAAAATTATTAATTTCAATGTCTTCATTTGAATATTACAAATAATCGTTTTATCTTTGCAGCACAAAATTTGAAGCAATTCACAATAAGGATTATTCCGTTGTGAAAACATTAAGAGCGGGTTTCACTCGCTCTTTTGTTTTTTGGTAGAATGACTACTCAGACTACTCACAAATATTATTGAAAGCAAATAAAAGAGTACCCGTCACAAAAAAACTCGTGGCCGCCATTCCCAAAAAGGAATAGCGACCACGGGGTGTCTCGCTGTCAACCTGCCGGTCACTTGCCGGCGAGGGCGTTGGCACGCTCCAGATACTGGTCGACGTTGAACCGGTAAGCCTGGGTGTACTGGTAGTACTTGTCCTTGATAGTCTGGTAGATGGCAGCCTCGTCGGCATACTTTTTCTGCTCATGCAGCACAGTGGCTTTCTTGATCATGAACGTTGGGGTGTAGAACTCGTTGTCGCCCGAGAGCTTGATGGCCTTGTCGAAGGCTGCGATGGCCTTGTCGTACTGCTTCATGTTCACATAGCAGTCGCCGAGGAGCGATTGCGAGGCCGGGCCGGCCATGTTGCCCTCGGGGTCGTATTTCTCGAGATAGTCAGCTGCCTCCTTGTTCTTGCCCTGCTGGTAGAGGATGACGGCCGACATCATCGCGGCGCGCTCAGAGGGCTTGTTGCTGTAGGCATCAAACACTTTCTCATACTCTTGCAGTGCCTTGGCGGTGTCGCCCTGCAAATAAGCCATGTCGGCCTTGCCGATGGCATCCTTGGCCTGCTGCTCGTTGGGCTTGCTGTAGCCGAAGATGTAGGCGGCCACCAGCAGCACCACCACAGCGGCGGCACCCAGGGCATAGTAAATGTACTTCTTGTTCTCCTCAATTCGTTGGGCCGCGCCGGTGAGGGACTCATTCACCTCCTCGAGTGTGGTGCGGGCCGACTGGTTTCTGTTCTTTGCCATTGTCGTTTTTTATTCTGTTTTTGTTGATTGCAACTTGTGCCAAATTGAATTGAGCTGCAAAGGTAATAGTTATTTGCCAAATGAGAAAACAATTCGCCGATTTTTTGCAAAATAGCCCCAAAATATGGCCGTTGAGGCACCCCGCGCCGCCCGATTGGGCGGGTAATGCGGTGGCGGCGGGAAACAAAAAAATGCTCTGTGACGCATCGTGTGGGTGGTGGATTCGCCGCCGAGCCAAAAAAAAATGTGTATTTGTTTTGCACTGCGGTCGATTTGCAGTAACTTTGCAGGGTCAAAACAAGGCAAGTGCATGGAACTTGAATGTCCTCAATGCTCAAAGCGTGTGCAGGTGTCGGCCGAGGAGCTGGCGTTGCACAGTGGTGCTGTGGTGTGTCCGCAGTGCCTGTCGGTGTTTGACGCCAGCGGCGAGATACCTGCTGGCACCACGCCCGTGCGTGGCGGCAAGCCAACCCAGGAGCATTTGTCCTACGCCTATTGCCCGCACTGCGGGCGCAAGATTCCGCAGGGCGTGAACTTTTGCCCCTATTGCGGTCAGGAGCTGGCAGCTGTGGGCCACAAGGCCGATGACACCCCGCCGCCGGCCACCAGTGGCGACGCGCCCGGCGACAACGACAGCCACGACGAGCCCGCGCAGACACACGGCAGCCGCCACCACGACAGCACGAGCCACGACAGCGGCAGCTCGCGACGCAGCTCCGGCAGCGGACACAGCAGCCGCTCGCGCCACGGCAGCGGCGACCGCACGGGAAAGCAAAGGCAACTCGTGATGCCCAGCTACCGATATGCCAAACTGACTGGCTGGCACATCGGCTCACAAAAGGCCAGTCCGCTATTCGCCGCCATCGCCTGGCTGGTGATTGCCGCCCTGATTGCACTCCTCGTTTTCATCATCTACAAGGTGAACCTGCTCATGTGACCCGTCACACATTGTATAATAGAAACACTTCGACGACCCTCCCCCTCACTTACTGACATGAACCAAGACCGATATTGTGTGATCCTGTGCGGCGGCGTTGGCAGCCGGTTCTGGCCCTACAGCCGCTCGCGCAAGCCCAAGCAATTCATCGACTTTCTGGGCACCGGCCGCAGCCTGCTGCAAATGTCGGTTGACCGCATTCGCGGCATTGTGCCCGACGAGAACATCTATATGCTCACCAACGGGCAATACGCCTCGCTGATTGCCGAGCAGGTGCCCGAGTTGCGACGTGAGCAAATCCTGTGCGAGCCGGCACGGCGCAACACCGCCCCATGCATCGCCTGGGCAGCCTATCACATCCAGGCGCAGAACCCCAACGCACGCATCATGGTGGCTCCGAGCGACCACTTAGTGCTCAAGCCCGAGGAGTTCAGGCGCTGTGCGGTGAAGGCCTTCGACTTCATCGACGCCCACGACGCGCTGGTGACCCTGGGCATCAAGCCCAGCCGCCCCGAGACGGGCTACGGTTACATCCAGGTGGGCGAGCAGGCCGGCAACGACTTCTCGGCCGTGAAGACGTTCACCGAGAAACCCGACGAGCAGCTGGCCCGCGTGTTCCTCGAATCGGGTGAGTTCTTCTGGAACTCGGGCATGTTCTTTTGGCGTGCCGGCACCATCATCGAGGCACTGCGCACCCACGCCGGCGACATCGCCTCGATATTCGACCAGGGCAACGGCCTCTACGGCACCCCGGACGAGAAAGCCTTTATCGAAGAGAACTACCCTACCTGCCCCAACATCTCGATCGACTTCGCCGTGATGGAGAAAGCGCCCAACGTGTATGTGGAGTGCGTGGACTTCGGGTGGAGCGACCTGGGCACCTGGGGCTCGCTGTACGAGAACTCGCCCAAGGGCACCGACGGCAACGTGACGCGCAACTCCCCCACCCTGCTGCTCAACAGCCACCGCAACGTGGTGGCCGTGAGCGACGACAAGCTCGTGGTGGCCTCGGGGCTCGACGACTACATCATCGCCGACATGGCCGACGCCCTGCTCATCGTGCCCCGCGCCGAGGAGCAGCGAATCCGACACTACGTCAACGAGGTGCGCGCAAGATTCGGCGAGAAATATCTGTGAGAAGATAGAATTGATAATCTATTAAAAACTAACAACTATAAACTAAAAACTCTAAACTATTATCATGCCAAAGATTTCGCAACGCGGCATCGACATGCCCGCATCGCCCATCCGCAAGCTTGCCCCATTTGCCGTGGCGGCCAAGCAGAAAGGCATCAAAGTGTATCACCTGAACATCGGCCAGCCCGACCTGCCCACTCCGCAGGAGGGTCTGGAGGCGCTGAAGCACGTAGACCGCACGGTGCTGGAGTACTCACCCTCGCAGGGCTACCAAAGCTACCTCGACAAGCTGGTGGACTACTATGCCCGCTACGACATCAGCCTCACCACCGACAACATCATCGTGACCTGCGGCGGCAGCGAGGCCCTGCAGTTCGCCTTCATGGCCTGCTTCAACCCTGGCGACGAGCTCATCGTGCCCGAGCCGGTGTATGCCAACTACATGGGTTTCGCCTGTGAAATGGGTGTGAAGGTGCGCACCATCACCACCAAGATTGACAACGGCTTTGCGCTGCCCGCCATCGAGGAATTTGAAAAACTCATCAATGGCCGCACACGCGCCATCATGATTTGCAACCCCAACAACCCCACCGGCACGCTCTACACCCGCGAGGAGATGGAGCAGCTGCGCGATCTGGTGAAGAAATACGACCTCTACCTGATTGCCGACGAGGTTTACCGCGAGTATGTGTACAGCGACAAGCCCTATGTGAGCGCGATGCACCTCGAGGGCATCGAGCAGAACGTGGTGCTCATCGACTCGGTGTCGAAGCGCTACAGCGAGTGCGGCATCCGCATCGGCGCCTTTATCACGCGCAATGCCGAGCTGCGTGCCGCCGTCATGAAGTTCGCCCAGGCTCGCCTGAGCCCGCCGCTCATCGGCCAGGTGGTTGCCGAAGCCTCGGTCGATGCACCGCAGCAGTATCACAAAGATGTCTATGACGAATACATTGCCCGCCGCAACTGCCTGGTGGAGGGCTTGAACAAGATTCCCGGCGTGTTCACGCCCATGCCCATGGGTGCGTTCTACACTGTGGTGCGCCTGCCGGTGCAGGACAGCGACGACTTCTGCCGCTGGTGCCTGGAGGAGTTCAGCTACGAGGGCGAGACGGTGATGATGGCCCCGGCCACCGGCTTCTACGCCACACCCGGCGCCGGCAAGAACGAGGTGCGCATGGCCTACGTGCTGAAAATCGACGACCTCAAGCGTGCGCTCATCGTGCTTGAAAAGGCACTTGAAGCCTACAACAAGAGATAAACAAAATTCTGGAATCCCCAAATGCGGTCGCCTGTAAAACACAAGGTTTTGCTGGCGACCGCATTTGTTGTTGCACACACGCAGCGGAAAGCCCCTTGGACGGAGTGGGACACATCAGTTTTTCCGCACCGTCTTTCGGTTTCGGCTCACCACGATGCCTTGAGTGGCGGGTGTGGCGGGCTGGCCGGTGATGGTGTACCACTGGTCGGTGTCGTCGTCATCGCCGTCGGCCGAAACGCTGTCGATGGCTGTTGTCGTTTCGGGTGCGGCCTGGGGAGCGGCTGCCGTGCCGGTGAGGCGGGCGTACTCGGCCTGTGCGGCGGCCATTTCCTCGACAAAGCGCGGGCTGGTGCGCAACCGTGCGTAGGTGGCACTGCCTATCATGCGTGAGGCATCGACATCGCTCTGCCAGTGCGCGCCCACAATCACGCGGCTCTGGCCGTACTCGTAGCCCAGCTTGAGCAAGGCCTCCTGCGCGGCAGGGTTGAGCTCGCTGAGCAGCAGGGCCACAATCCACCCCTTTGCACTGTGGCTCGATGGGAACGAGGTGGCGCTGAGCGTCTCGCCGGTGCCCAGCGGGTCGTTGAAGACCTGGAACGGCCGCCGGCGGCGGTAATGTGTCTTGGTGCTCGAGCAGGCATTAGAACACGTCTTGAGCGAGTTGGCGAGCATGGTGTAGATGGCGGGTGTGGCGGTGGGCGTGATGTTGAGACCAAAGGCTGGCGAGAAAATCGCGCATATGTGGGTGTAGACCCCATTGGCGTGGCTCACAGCCACCTGGCCGCGCTCGGTGTCGCGCAGGGCTTTGCCCAGGAAGTAGCAGTTCATGTCGTTGGCATACAGCACGCTGGTAGTGTCGGGCGGGGCGGGCAGGTAGTTGGTGCCGTCGGCCAGCTCCTTGATGGTGAAATAGGGGTTCTGCGCCCCACTGCAGAACGCGATTGCAGCCACTGTGGCAAGCGTGATGACGAAGTGTTTCATAGCTGGTGGATATTATCAATCTTCTTTACGCATGAGTTTTTGCTCCTCGGCCTTGACGGACACGCTCTGGATGGAGTCGGTTGCGTAGCCGGGCAACGTGGCCTCGCGGCTGCCCTGCGTCAAACTCGACAGCGGCGTTATCAGCCGCAGGAACTCGGCGCGCGCGGCAGCCATCTCGGCCAGAAAAGTGGAGTCGGTGTGCAGCCGTGCATAGCAGGCGCTGGCCACCACACGGCCGGCATCCACATCGCTCTGCCAGTGTGCGCCCACAATCACACGGCTCTGTCCGTACTCATATCCGCGGCGCAAGATGGCGTCCTGCGCCTGCGGGCACACTTCGGTGAGCAGCAACGCCGCCAGCCAGCCACGGTTGGTGTGCCCCGAGGGATAGGAGGTCTGCCCCAGCGTCTCGCCCGAGGCCACCGGCTCGCCAAAGCGCTGGAAAGGCCTCACGCGCTGGTAGTGCTCCTTGCACACGCTCACCCCCTTGGAGCCGGTGGTGAGCGCGTTGGCCATCATGGTGTAGATGGCTGGCGTGGTTGACTTGGAGAGCCTCAGCCCTATGCACTCGGAATACATTTCGAGCAAGTGCGATGTGGAGCAATGGGCATCGTCGATGGCCAACAGCCCACGCTCGGTATCGCGCATGGTCTTTCCCCAGTAATACTGGGTCATGTCGTAGGCAAACTGTGCGCTGGTGCTGTCGGGCGGGGGCGGCAAGTAGTTCACGGCATTGGGCATCTCGGCAGTGTGAAAATAGGCTGTGGCCCGCTGCTGGCCATGGCTTACCACAGCCAGCAAGGCAATCAGGAGCAAAAGGGCGGTTGGGAGTTTCATCGTTGGTACAGTTTTCTGTGAATTAATTGTAAAATTACGCACAATGCTCCTAACGGCAAAACAAATGATTCGCTTTTAGTCTTTTTTAAGGTGAGTTCCATAAATTGTTACTATACAGCACAAGCCTCTGCGTTGAGAGGCCTGTGCTGCTATGTAGCGGGGGAAGGATTCGAACCAACGACCTTTGGGTTATGAGCCCAACGAGCTACCACTGCTCCACCCCGCGATGTGTTTCGCGATTTGCGACTGCAAAGGTACTGCTTTTTTTTGAATTGGCAAGCGTTTCCGCCCCAAAAATGCCGAAAAATTCGATTTTTCGGCATTTTTGGGGGCAGTTGCAGCGAGAAACCGCCATCTTTTGGCCAATACCGCGCACTGGGCGGGCGATTCAGATGATGCCCTCACAGGCAAGGGGTGTCATCGGGTGCGTGCCGCCCCAAGGCGAGGCGCAAGCCGATGTAATTACAGGGGAACGCCATCGAGTAGAAGCCGCGGCACGTCACGAGGCAGTTTTTAGCGTCGCTGCCCCAACAGCCAATCCGAATCACGCGGTAGATGCCCGATGTGGGTCCCATGGGATTCGTCTGCGCATCACCGCTATAGTCGCCCCACCTGTCGTGGCACCACTCGAACACGTTCCCGCTCATGTCGTACAGGCCAAGCTCGTTCGGCGCTTTCGTGGCCACCGGGTGCGGGCCGAAGTCCGGACTGCCGCTGCCCACATTGTAGCGTTATCCTCGTACCACGCCACGTCGCCAAGCGTGTTGCTGCCAGAATACTTGAAGCCCCGGCTTTTGTTCCCGCCGCGGGCGGCGTACTTCCACTCCGCCTCGGTGGGCAAGCGGAACGTCTCGCCCGTGAGCACGTTCAGCTTTGCGATAAACGTCTGGCAGTCGTCCCAGCTCACCCGCTCCACCGGACGCTGCAGGTTCGTGCCGTAGTCAACATCGAAATATGTATCAAAATCGTCTTCATCATATTCTCTTCTACAACCGTTGCTCCAGCTCGGATTGCTGCCCATCACAGCCAGCCACAGCTCCTGCGTCACCTCGGTCTGGCCGATGCTGAAGCTGTCCAGCGTCACACAGTGAGCGGGCTTCGCACAATCGTATGCGTCATCACCCTGCTCGGCCGTCGCGCCCATCATGAATGTGCCGCCCTCCACCGCCACCATGGTGAAGCTCACGCCGTTCACCGTGAACGTGCGCGTCTGTGGCTCGCCGCAACCACACGAAGCCTCCTTGCTGAACTTTGAGTCCCATTGCATGGTAATAAATGATTGAACGAACCCTTAAAAAGTCTGATTATCGCATTTCAAGACTAAAAGGACATAAAAGGCATAATTTAGAACTCTCAAAAAACAGCCTATTATATTGTATGTGATTTTGTTCTTTTAGTCTATATCCTGCCATGAAGTCGGTTTCAACCGTCAGGCTCCCAAGAGGTTTCATGGCTGCGGCGGGGTCACGCAGTTCACTTCATCGGGCAACCGGTGGCGATTTTTTGGAAAAAGTCGTTGCCCTTGTCGTCCACGAGGATGAACGCGGGGAAGTCCTCGACCTCGATTTTCCAGATGGCCTCCATGCCCAGTTCGGGATACTCGACACACTCGATGCTCTTGATGTTGTTCTGTGCAAGGATGGCGGCTGGTCCGCCAATGGAGCCGAGGTAGAAGCCGCCGTGCTTTTTGCAGGCATCGGTGACCGCCTGGCTGCGGTTGCCCTTGGCGAGCATGATGAGGCTGCCGCCGTGGTCCTGGAACTCGTCCACGTAGGGATCCATGCGTCCGGCCGTGGTGGGTCCCATTGAGCCACACGCCATGCCGGCGGGAGTCTTTGCCGGACCGGCGTAATAGATGGGGTGGTCTTTGAGATACTGCGGCATTCCCTCGCCGGCATCGAGGCGTGCCTTGATTTTGGCGTGTGCGATGTCGCGGCCCACGATGATGGTGCCGTTCAGGCTCAGGCGCGTGCTCACGGGGTACTGCGAGAGGATTTTGCACACCTCACTCATGGGCTGGTTCAAGTTGATTTTCACGGCGTCGCCCTCGCCAGCCTGACGCAGCTCTTCGGGAATGAGCTCGTAGGGCTTGTCGTCGAGCCGCTCAATCCAGATGCCGTCGCGGTTGATTTTCGCTTTGATGTTGCGGTCGGCCGAGCAGCTCACGCCCAGGCCGATGGGACAGCTGGCGCCGTGCCGCGGCAGACGCACCACGCGGATGTCGTGGGCGAGGTATTTGCCGCCGAACTGGGCACCGAGTCCGATTTTGTGGGTTTCCTCCAGCAGCTGCTTCTCCAGCTCCACGTCGCGGAAAGCCCGGCCGGTTGCGTCGCCCGTGGTGGGCAGGCTGTCGTAGTAGTGTGTGCTGGCGAGCTTCACGGTGAGCAGGTTCTTCTCGGCGCTGGTGCCGCCAATCACGATGGCGATGTGATAGGGCGGACACGCCGCAGTGCCCAGCGATTTCATCTTCTCGACCAGGAAAGGAATGAGTGTGCCGGGGTTCTGGATGCGGGCCTTGGTTTCTTGATACAGGTAGGTCTTGTTGGCACTGCCGCCGCCCTTGGTCACGCACAGGAAGCGGTACTCCATGCCCTCGGTGGCCTCGAGGTCAATCTGCGCGGGCAGGTTGCAGCGGGTGTTCACCTCGTCGTACATGTTCAGCGGGGCGTTCTGCGAATAGCGCAGGTTCTCCTGCGTGTAGGTGTTGAACACGCCTCGTGCGAGTGCCTCCTCGTCGCAGAATCCCGTCCACACCTGCTGGCCTTTCTCGCCGTGAATGATGGCTGTGCCGGTGTCCTGGCACAGGGGGAGCTTGCCCTTGACGCTCACCTCGGCATTGCGCAGGAACGTCAGGGCGACATACTTGTCGTTTTCGCTGGCCTCGGGGTCGGCGAGGATGCGCGCCACCTGCTCGTTGTGGGAGCGACGGAGCATGAACGACACGTCGCGGAACGCGTGCTGCGCCAACAGCGTGAGTGCCTCGGGCTCCACCTTCAGGATGGGGGCACCCTCGAACTCGCCCACGCTCACGTGGTCTTTTGTCAACAGGTAATATTCTGTCTTGTCCTCGCCCAGCTGGAACATAGGCGCGTAGTTGAACTCAGGAAGATTTGCCATAGTCGTTTAATGCATTACTGTTAGTGATAATTCCAAAATGCAAAATTAATGCAAGTTGAGAGAAAACGCAAATTTATTTGCAGTTTTCCGAAACGCCGCCTAATTTCGACCGCGACAGCGGTCAACATGAGTGCAAGTTAAGCGCAATGGCAAGAAAAATCGTGATTTTTCTTGCCATTGCCTAAACGCCGCCTAATTTCGTCTGCGGCAGAACATCACCACTTGACGTTGAACAAGCGTGGGCTGACGGTGAGCATGAGCCAGCCCCAATGGAGCTTGTTGCGGCCTTCTTGCTGCTGAAGGCGCTCCAGGGTGGATGTGCCGTGCATATAGGTGTAGCCGGCAGCGAGCTTCACATCATTCGAGATGGAGTAAGCGGCCGAAAGCTCCAACTCGTCGCCCAGCTTGCGGCGAGCATCGAGAATGCGCGACGAGGTGGCCAGGTGGTGATACCCCGCCATGAGGCCGAGCCTCTTGACGGGCTTGCAGCTCACCTGGGCGTAGAGGTTCTGCAAGCCGGGGGTGTAACCGGCATAGTAGGCGCTTGCGTAGAAGAAATCCATCGCGCCATAGAACTTGTGGTGCGAGCCGAACACCACACTGAAGCCTTGCACCTTGGTGTGCAGGGCCATGCCAATGGTGCCGATATGGGGCACCACGGGGTTAGGGTCGCCGCTCAGGTGGTCGTAGCCCGCCGTGAGCGTCCAGCGGTCGTTGGGCGAGAAGTCGGCCTTTGCGCTGGCCATCCATGCCTCGATGGGGATGCCAAACTCATCGTGGCCACACTGGCGGTAGTAGGCGCCCTCAAAATTCCATTTCGTCGGTTGCCAGCGGGCATAGCAGCCAAACAACTGCTGGTGATGGGTGGGAGGATTTTCCATGTAAGGGTTCTGCATACCCATGTCGATAAACATCAGCGAGGCGCCCAACGGAACGGTGGGCACGTCGTAGTGATACCAAGCGGCAATCATCGAGCGGTGTGGGTAGGCACCGTCGGAAGTGCGGTAGATGCTGTTGCCCTGGTCGGCATCGCTCCGCTGGTTGTAGGCCAGAATCACGTGTGCCTTGTGGCCGTGCCCCTCGTATCCCATCTTGATGGCATCGTGGCTCATGGCCGCCATTGCCCAGTCGTTGCGGCCCAAGATGCGCTCGTCGTCGTAGTTCAGCTCCTGCCGCCCCACGGTGGCGAACAGGCCGCAGGAAGCCTGAATCCTGGCCCAGGCCTCGTAGAGGTTGAACGACCCTCGGCCCGCCTGTCCCCAGATGCCGGCGTGCTGCGCGGTGACACGGGCTTGCAGCCATTGCCCACGCCGGTAGGAGAGCGCGAGCCGCGTGCGCTCCATGACAAACTGGGCGTTTTCGTGCACCGTGCCGTCTAACATGGGCAACCCGCCGTGGCGCAGCTCGCCGCGTGTGAGCAGCGAGGCATCAATGGTGAGCTGGTTCGCGGGGCTGTCAAGGGTGTCGGTTGCGGCATCCTGCGCCAGCACAGCCACAGGCCATGCCAGCAGCACGACCACACAACAAAGCAGACATCGATAAGTTGGTTTCATAAATCAAATAGCAGTTGTCGGTGAGAAAAAATGACTTGATACCTGGTTGAAAAAGTAGCCGCGAACACTTGCGCAACACAGCCTACATGACGTGAGCCCCCTCGCCATGGTGCTGCCGCAAAACGGCCCACAAAGCAATGAGCTACCACACAATTCGCCGCTGGGGCCAAGAAAGCGGCATCAACTCCCAGCCCCCAGCGCCACCGCGCAGAGCCTTGCGTTGCAAAACTGTGAACTACGCACGGGCATCACTCCACCTCGAAAAGGCTGATAAGGCCCGTCATGGTGAACACGCTCTTAATGTCGTCGTTCATGTTGCGCAAGGCCACCTTTCCTCCCGCAGCCTTAACGGCCTTGAGAATGCCCAGCAAGATGCGCAGGCCGCTCGAGGCGATATACTCCAAATGCTCGCACTCGATGACCACATCGCGGCCATCACTGTGGTAAAGCGGCTGCAGGGCCTGCTCCACCTCGATTGCGGCAGCCGTGTCGAGCTCTCCATCGAGCGTGGCCACAATCTTGCCGTCTAATTCTTGAATGTCTGTTTTCATAAAAACTATGAGTTAGGGTTAAAGGGTTATGAGTGAGCGCGCATTGCGGCACTTGCTTATTCACTTGCTTGCTGATTATCAACAATCAATTCCTTTGGTATTTCTTTCCTGAGCGTGAGCACATTCTTGCCGTCGATGCGCTCGTAGTTGATAGAATCCATGAGCTGTCGCACCAGAAAGATGCCCAGTCCGCCAATGGGGCGCTCATCCACGGCGAGGGTGATGTCGGCGGGTGCCGTTGCAGTGGGGTCGAAGGCCGCGCCGTTGTCGGTGATGACAAACGTGAGGCGCCGGCCGTTGGACTTTGCCTGAATGTCCACCGTGCCGTTAGTGCCTCGCGGGTAGGCATACTCCATGACGTTCACCACCGCCTCCTCGATGGCGAGCTTTATCTGCCGGGCCATGGCTGCAGGCAGGTGCAGCTGTGCGGTGATGCCGTCAACAAACGTGTTGAGCCGCTTCACGTTGCCGACATCGTTGGGGAGGGTAATTGCTTCGTTGAGCACATCGTTCTCGGTGATGGGTGTGTAGCGCACCGCCAGCAACGTGAGGTCGTCGCTGGGCTCGGCGCCATTCACAAAGCGGTGCATCTCGGCAGTGACCTGCTCAAGCATCTGGCCACTTGTGGTGCCCTGCCGGCGGCAGCCCTCCAGCACGGCGAGCATGGCTGCGGCGCCGAACTGCCGGCGCTGCGTGTCCATCGCCTCGGTGAGGCCGTCGGTGTAGAGAAACAGCGTGTCGCCGGCTGCGAGTGTGCAATCCTGTGCCTCGAATTTGTATCCCCCCATCACACCCAGCGGCAGGTTGGGCTTGACATTGAGCATCCGTGTGTCGCTGGAGAGCAGCACCGGGGCGCCGTGGCCGGCGTTGCAGTAGCGCATCCGGCCGGTGGGCAGGTCGAGCAAGCCGATGAAGAAGGTAACGAACATATTGCGATCGTTGTTGAGGCACATCGCGCCGTTGAGGGCGTTCATGATGTGTTCGGGGCGGTTCTCGTGCTGGGCGGCGGCGTAGAACAGTGCCTGGGTGACAGCCATCAGCAGTGCCGCAGGCACGCCCTTGCCACTCACATCGCCAATGCACAAATAGAGCTTCTCGTTGCGGACAAAGAAATTATAGAGGTCGCCACCCACCTCGCGGGCGGGCACCAGCGAGCTGGCCACGTCCACGCCGGCAAGTGCGGGGTCGGCGTTTTGTGTTATTTGGGGCAGCAGGGCGAGCTGGATTTTGCTGGCAATGCGCAGCTCGCTGCCGATGCGCTCCCGCTCCAATTGAGCGTGCTGCAGCCGTTGCTCGACCTGCAGCGCTCGACGAATGATGTAAGCAAGCACGCACAAGGCGGCCACAATGAGCAGGAAGATGTTGAACGACATCCAATACAGCTTGCTGAACACCTCTTTGTCGTAGCACACGGTGGCAATCTTCCAGTGAGGTTTGCCACGCATATTGGCGTAAAACACATAGCCGTCGTCGCCGTCCAAGTTGCTCTCGAAGCTGAAAGCCACCGTTCGTCGCGAGTGACTGGAGTCGCGGGGCGTGGCATCGGTGACCATGTCCACCACCTGCTGGGCATCGCACCAGCGTACGTGCCGCGGCGTGGGCAGCACGATGGGCTTGCCGTCCTCGGTGAGCAGGATGTTGAACGACGATGGGTGGGTGGTACGGGCGTTGATGGTATCGCTAAGCCAGTCGAGCGACACATCCACCCCCAGCACGCAGGCCATAGCGCCATGCTCGTCGCGCACTGGCATCGAATAGGTGCACACAAGGCCCCCCGTGCCCGCACTGTCAACATAGGGAGTGCTCCAGTGGGACCTGCAGCTGTCGATGGGCACACGGTAGAACGACTTCTTGGTATAGTCGTGGTTGGGTCCGGCCACCTGGCGCGTCACCACACCCGAGTCGGTCTTTTGGGCGTAAGGCTCAAACAGGCGTCCCTTTTGCGGGTAGTAATCGGGTACAAAAACCACGAAGGCACCCACCAGGTGCTGGTTGTTCTCTACCAAACGGCTCACCGAAACAAACAGCGAGTCGGGCGTAGCGAGAGACTGCTCGATGTTCCACTTATAGCTGTACAGGTCTTCCTCAACCAGATTGAGCAGACCTTTCACCAGGATGGCCTTCATGGTCAGCTCGCTCTCGGCTTGTCGCTCCAGCTCGCGGCCGAACAAGAGCCTGGTGTAGACGTACTGCGTGAGCAGAATCACCGCCAGCAGCACAGCCGCCAAGATGATGATTCCCACACTTCGCCTCGAATCGCGCACACACACCAGTTGTCGCAGTCGCTTCATCTTTACAAGTCTAAGAGATTGCAAAGTTACACATTAATGCACAATGCGCAATGCGTCATGCACCTTTTTTTGACATGGACCGCGCTTTTGATGGCATATTTACGCCAAATTGCTTGACGATTAGCCAGATTATTGCTAACTTTGCACGCTCAAAGCACCTAAAGCAGAATCGTTATGGCACGTAAACCGAGAGCGAAAAGCCGCATTGGGTTGTACTACGCGACGTTGCGCGGCATGGGCACGTCCCGCTTGTTCGGCGATGAAACCGATTACGGTCGGTTTGTGGAGCTACTCCGTCCGCTCACGCGCCCTGGTGATGGCAGCGAGCCGCCGCTTGCGCTCTATGCTTATTGCCTGACGCCCTGCCAGGTGCATTTGCTGACTGGCGAGCGCAGCGTCCCACTGGGCCAGGGCATCGGCCGGCTGGCCAGTGCATACACGCACTTCTTCAACAAGCGCTACAACCATGTGGGGCCACTGTATCATGGGCGTTTCCGCAGCGAGCCGGTGAACGACGCCGACTATTTCGTCACCCTGCTCCGCTATATCCACAAGATTCCTGTCGAAATGGGGTTGGCCAACGAGCTGGCGGATTACGCTTGGAGCAGTTGGCATGAGTACACGGCTCCGATGGCCGATGCCGACCGGCTGTGCACACATATAATGCCATTCGACGACGTTGACTGGGAGAGCATGTGCCGCCTGATGCGCCTGCTGCCGCGATTCGACACGGAACGGCTTGCCAGCGACCTGCACCGTTACGAGCGAGGCGGCTTGATAGCGGCCCTTGAGGCTGCGTTGCCGCCCGATGTGTCGCTGGGCGAGGTGAAAGGCTTGCAGCGCGATGTCAGGGCGCGGTTTGTGCTCAAGGCCCTGGACTGCGGGGCCGGGTTGCGACAGCTGGCACGGCTCACCGGCATGGATTACTCCACCATTGCCCGCATCAAACAACGCACCGCAACAAAACGATAGCTTTATAACCATGTGGAGTGCGGGATTATTCGGCTCTGCAACGTTCTGTGCGGGTAATTCACACTCAATGCGAATTGCACGAATTAGGCGAATCTAAGGGACACCTGCAAAACTCCAGTCAACGGCCCTGTGTGCTTTGATGTTTTTATTCACTTCAGAAACTTGATCAGTATTATTTGGCGCTATGACGTTTTGTGTGGGTGAACAGCTTGGGACTCACACATTTCCTATTCTTTAAATCATGCGGAAACGGGAAATAGGAAGACAACTTGAACAACACAAAACAACCATTTCCAGTGAGGTTGTCCCAAGTTGTTCAGGTTGTGTTCATCATCAGCCGTTCAGTCCTGGCGCTACACGCGCCTCACCACCAAAAGGCGGTATGGGTAATTAATGTGCGTTTGTGACCGTGCCGGGACACGCCGGGCAAAAGGGAGTAACTGCGCAAAATTATATCAATGAACGTTAAAAATTGGAGGGGGGGTAATCGTGAACTGACGTGAAAATAGTAACTTTGCAAAGCGAACAGATGAGCCTTGCGTTGGAGGGTCAAACAGGGTTCTGCCCTTAATGTGGCTCAAAAAACGAATAGACAGAACCCACCTTAAACTGAAAAGACAATGAGCAAGAAACAATTCTCTTTACGTCATGTGATTATGGCTTTTGCCTGTGGAATTATGCTGGTGTGCGGCCTGTCGCTCACGGCTCCGCACCGTGTGTCGAGCGGCGTGTACGGCGACGTGAACGGCGACGGCGTGGTGGATATCGACGACCTGAACGAGGTAATCAATGTGATGCTGGGCAAGCCCCACGGTGGCTCACATAACGATAACACCTTTACGGTGAACGGCGTCACGTTTAAAATGATACCCGTCGAGGGTGGCTCATTCATGATGGGTGCGACCGAAGAGCAGCTCAGTGATGCCGACAGCGACGAGAAACCGGCACACAAAGTGACGTTAAACAGCTACAGCATCGGCGAGACCGAAGTGACGCAGGAACTGTGGCAGGCGGTGATGGGGAGCAATCCGAGCAAGTTCACCAGCAACCCACTTCGTCCTGTGGAGCAGGTGAGCTGGGAAGATGTCGAGGAGTTCATCACCAAGCTGAACGCGCTCACGGGCGAGACTTTCCGCCTGCCCACCGAGGCCGAGTGGGAGTACGCCGCACGCGGCGGCAACAAGAGCCAGGGCTACAAGTATGCCGGCAGCAACAATCTCACCCAAGTGGGGTGGTATGAATACAACGCCGAAGACGTTGGCACCGACAGTCCTGACTATGGCACGCACCAGGTGGCCACAAAAACCCCGAACGAGTTGGGGCTGTACGACATGAGCGGCAACGTGTGGGAGATTTGCCAGGACTGGCACAGCTATAGTTACTACACTGAATCGCCAGAGATTAATCCTCAGGGGCCGTCCACAGGCACCTATCACGTGGGTCGTGGGGGATCTTGGATGTACCAGAACTACCGCTGTCGTGTGGCTTATCGCCACCGTACTAATGGTAATTCGTACGATGTCGGCTTGCGCCTCGTACGATAGTACCAACCTCTTCTTCAAAAGCAAAAACGTTGCGGGCTGTTGCGCTCGCGGGAGCAATGAACCATCGAGGAATCGCCCCGTGAGCGAAACAGCTCACATGTTGTAGTAGACACCAAACCGGCTCAGTTGTGCGATAGCCAGACACGGCGACACCACACCTGCGATGCTCAGTTGGCCCTCTTCGAGGCTCCGGGGCGGGTAATTACCATGGGGACAGCCCCGATTGGTGTGGAATATGATGCATTTGCACCGGCGTGTCTTTGGACAAGACATAATCTGCAAAACACACGGTTTTGCAGGAGTCCCTTATATTCGCCTAATTCGTGCAATTAGCATTCAACGCAAAACGTAATAGAGCCACGAAAAGGGCTATTCGCCCTCCCCGATAAGGTCAGTGCGGTATGCTATGCGTCGCGCAGGGCCTCTATCTGGCTCACGTCGAGGCCGGTCGCCTGGGCTATCGTCTCGGTTTCCATCCCCAGCCCAAGCATGTTGCGCGCGGTTTGGATAATGCCCTCGGTTATGCCTTCGGCACGACCCTCGGCGCGACCCTCGGCGCGGCCTTTGGTTATGCCCTCGGCAATTCCCTCGGCAATTCCCTCGGCGCGGCCTTCGGCTATTCCCTCGGCTTTGCCCTCGAGGCGGCCCTCGCCGCGGGCGGTCACTAACTGGTCCTGTAGTATCACGCGGTCGTCAAGGTAACGGCGGTAGGCCGCGTGCTCGTCGCGGTTCATGCGCGCTATCG
>JAFSYB010000043.1 GCA_017443765.1 Muribaculaceae bacterium
ACAGCCGGGCCGACAAGGGGGCGGGAGCCCCCAAGACCTGGAAATGAGTGGTACGCGCTGCCTTACTTAATCACCTTCAGCTCGCGGCCCACCTTGATGAATGCTGCGATGGCCTTGTCGAGGTGCTCACGCTCGTGGCCGGCACTGAGCTGCACGCGGATGCGCGCCTGACCCTTGGGCACCACGGGATAGTAGAAGCCCGTGACGTAGATGCCTTCCTCCTGCATGCGGGCGGCGAAGTCCTGCGAGAGCTTCGCGTCGTAGAGCATCACGGCGCAGATGGCGCTTTGCGTGGGCTTGATGTCGAAACCGGCATCCATCATCTTGTCGCGGAAATAGTTCACGTTCTCCACCAGCTTGTCGTGCAGGGCGTCGCTCTCGCCGAGCATCTTGAACATCTCGATGCTGGCACCCACAATGCCCGGGGCGATGGAGTTGCTGAACAGGTAGGGACGGCTGCGCTGGCGCAGCATGTCGATGATTTCTTTGCGTCCGGTGGTGAAGCCGCCCATGGCGCCGCCAAATGCCTTGCCCAGCGTGCCGGTGAAGATGTCGATGCGGCCATAGAGGTTGAACTGCTCGGCCACGCCGTGTCCGGTGGGACCCACCACGCCGGCCGAGTGCGATTCATCGACCATCACCAGGGCGTCGTATTTCTCGGCCAGGTCGCAAATCTTGTCCATCGGAGCCACGTTGCCGTCCATCGAGAACACGCCGTCGGTGGCAATCACGCGGAAACGCTGTGCCTGGGCCTCTTTCAGGCAGTTCTCCAGCTCGGCCATGTCGGCGTTGGCATAGCGGTAGCGTTTGGCCTTGCACAGGCGCACGCCGTCGATAATCGAGGCGTGGTTCAGGGCGTCGCTGATGATGGCGTCCTGGTCGGTGAGCAGTGCCTCGAACAAGCCGCCGTTGGCATCGAAGCACGAGCCGTAGAGGATGGCATCGTCGGTCTTGAAATACTTGGCGATGGCAGCCTCCAGGTCCTTGTGCAAGTCTTGCGTGCCGCAGATGAAGCGCACACTCGACATGCCGTAGCCATGATCCTCCATGGCGCGGGTGGCCGCGGCAATGAGCCGCTTGTTGTTCGACAAGCCCAGGTAGTTGTTGGCGCAGAAGTTGAGCACATCGTTATTGGGGCGCACCTTGATGTCGGCACGCTGCTCGGTGGTGATGATACGCTCGTTCTTGTACAGACCGGCAGCCTGGATGTCGGCCAGCTCGGCAGTCAGAAATTCTTGGAATTTTCCGTACATGTTTCCTTAATATTAATAGGTTAAAAAGTTCGGTCACAAATCAACTCACAAAGTTCGGGAAAAATCACGAGATGAAAAAGCGAAAAGCAAAAAAAATATGCCCTCCCCTGCAAAACATACGGTTTTGCAGGGGAGGGGTTACGTCAAAAACACGTCCCGGTGCCTTGTGTCAGTATATCCGTGTCTATACTTTTGTCCTTATGTCTATCTTGCCACTTTAGTATTCGGCTCGGTGGTGAGGCTGTCTTGTGTCATGCGCAGCATGTATTGCTGGATGATGGCTTTCAGCTCGCGTTCCATGTGGGGTTGCTCGTTGCGCTGGCCGGCGAGGTTGTGCTGCATCAGGCGGTCGTCGAGGCTGTAAAGCCCCACCGTGCGCGTGCCGTCCCATTGCAGCACCAGGCCGCGGCTCACATATTGGTAGATGCCGTTCAGGTAGTTCACCGCCCAGGTGTCCTGTGCCGGTGTTGCCAGCACGTCGATGCCAAAAGCCACGTAGGGCTTGTGATAGTGCAGCAGCCCCATCACAGTGGGCAGGATGTCGATTTGCTGCGCCACCTTGTCGACAAGGGCGGGCTGGAACAGCTCGCCGCTGGGGTCAAAGAAGATGATGGGTGCCGCAAAGCCGCCCAGGTCGGTTTGGTATTCCGGGTGGTTGCTCATGTTGGTGTGGTCGCTGGTGAGTACAAAGAGGGTGTTGCGGTACCACGGCTGCCGGCTGGCGGCCTCGAAAAAGCGTCCCAGTGCCGCATCGGTGTAGCGTATGCAGCGGTGGATGGCCAGTGGGCCGGCCGCGAACCGCGCCTCGCACTCACGGGGGATGGCAAACGGGTGGTGCGACGAGGCGGTGAACACCGCCGTCATGAATGGCTCGCGCATCTCGCTCATCTTGGTGCAATAGTATTGCAGGAATGGCTCGTCCCAGATGGCCCATGTGCCATCAAAGTCGTCGTTGCCCCGGAAGCGTGGGTCGGCGTTGAACTCGGTGCGGCCATAGTAGCGCCCGAACCCTGTGGCCTGGGCAAAGGCCTGAAAGCCCATGCTGCCGTTCTGCGCGCCGTGGAAGAAAGCCGTCTCGTAGCCCTCGCCGGCCAGCAACCCGGCCAGGCCGCTCACCCGGTTCATCGAGGCCGGTGTGAGGAAGAATGGCTCCACAAACATCGGAATGCTCGACAGGATTGACGGCATGCCGTCGATGCTCTTGCGGCCATTGCAGTAGCTGTGCGTGAAGGTCACGCTGCGGGCGATGAGCGAGTCGGTGCAGGGCGTGTAGCCCTGGTAGTGCCCGCCTTCCAAGTCATGGTTCAGGGCACCAATGTACTCGCGGCCGAAGCTCTCCACGATGAGCACCACCACGTTGCGACGGCGCATGGCGGCGGTGTCGGCAGGCACATGCATGGGCGTGTAGACCGCCTCCAGCTCCTGCTCGGTGGCGAAATAGCTTGGCACGCGAAACACATCCTTGCCCAGCGTGCGCAGCAGCGAGAATGGCGTGTTGAGCACCAGGGCGGCATCGGTGGGGCGGCTCACATATTGCGCGGCATTGCTCACCGTGATGGGGCGCACGGCGGTGGTGAACCCGCCGCGCATGGCGGCCACCGTGAGTGGCGCGGCCACAACGAGCGCGGCAAGCATCGCCAGCATGTATTGCCACCACACCAGCCGGCGGCGGTCGAGGCTTGGCGACTGGTAGAGCCGCCACAGCAGCCACACCATGCCCATAAAGGCCAGCACCAGATACCAATGGCGCAGAGCCTCGGTGGCAAAGATGGCGGCCAGGTTTCCCTCGCGGGCAAACTCGCCGAACACCGTGCTGGTGGTTCGGCGCAACGTGAAGGGGAAATAGACGGCGTCGCACAGGTTCAGCGCGATGGCCAGGCCGTTCACCGCCACAAACAGCCACCGCAGTGCGTGGTGATAGGCCGGTCGCTCCTTGCCGTGCCACGGCAGCAGCATGAGCACAAGCCACAGTGCGTTGGTGTAGGCCACGGCCGAGCAGTCGAATGTGAGGCTGCCACGCAGCAGGTCGCCCCGGCTGCCGTCAAGGGCCGGGTGCAGCAGCGACCAGTTCTCGGCCAGGAACAACACACGGCACGCGGCATAGCACAGCAGCGCCAGCAACACATTCCACAGCACGGCCCACACAGGAGCCAGCAGCGACTCGCGCAACGGCCGGCGGCAACATGGCATAACTTTCGACATTCTCATAGGGTTCACAGTCTCTGACACAATTTTATGGAACCGCTCCCCGCATCATCACCATTTGTGGCTGGCCGTGGAGCAGGCGGCCGTGAACTTTGTGAAAGAACAGATTGGAAATGAAAAATGTCCTTTCACAAAATTCACGGCCGGTTCAGCTGGTGTGTTGCGTTGTTGGGCGTGCGAGGGTTATTCCTCGTCGTCGGTGCCAGGCTGCATATTGGTGAACACGCTCTGCACGTCGTCGTCGTCCTCAAGAGCCTCAATCAGTGCCTCCACATCGGCGCGTTGCTCGGCGGTGAGCTCCTTGTACTCGGCCGGCTCATAGACCAGCTCCGAGCTCTTGATTTCGTAGCCGTTGTCTTCGAGGTACTTCTGGATGTCGCCGTTGGCCTCAAAGGGGCCACCCACCATGATTTCCTCCTCGTCCATGTCGAAGTCCTCGGCGCCGCAGTCGATAAGCTCCAGCTCCAGGTCGTCGAGGGTGATGCCCTCCTTGGGTTCGAGGTGGAAGTAGCACTTGTGTGAGAACAGGAATCCCACGGTGCCCGAGTTGCCCAGGTTGCCGCCTTTCTTGTTGAAGTAGTTGCGCACGTTGGCCACGGTGCGGGTGGTGTTGTCGGTGGCCGTTTCCACGAGCACGGCAATGCCGTGAGGTGCAAATCCCTCGTAGATAACCTCCTTGTAGTCGCCGGCATCCTTGTCGCTGGCCTTCTTGATGGCGCGCTCCACCGTGTCCTTGGGCATATTGGCCGCCTTGGCGTTGGCCATCAGCGCGCGCAGCCGCGAGTTGGCCGTGGGGTCGGGGCCCCCGGCCTTCACGGCCATCGTGATTTCCTTGCCAATCTTGGTGAACGTGCGGGACATGCTGCCCCAGCGTTTCAGTTTACGCGCTTTGCGGTATTCAAAAGCTCTTCCCATTGTAGTTTTTTATTTATAATGAATATTCTTTCGGGTGTGGCAGCATGGCAAAACAACAATTCGCGTTCCAAATGCTGAAACCCGTCAACGCCGTAGCACGGCAAATTTACCACACTACGTTATGAATCAGCTGTTTGCGTGCGCCGAGGCTTTCCAGCAACGTTGCTGCTTGCCATACTGATTTGCAAAGTTCATAAAAAAAATCGGAACTTGCAAGATTTTTTCGATTTCAATTAGGGAGGGTTCTATGAATTGCCTGAGCTGGCTCAGGCAATTCATAGAACCCTCCTTTGGGACTCAACCAAAGTCAGCGCAAAGCGCAATATGCTTGCTCTTGTCCGCTTTGGCCATCAGGCCAGTCGCTGGCCTGTTGCAATATCACTTCACGAGCTTGCCGATGGCCTTGCCATTGCTCAGGACGATGTTCACGCCATTGAACGGGCGGTTGCTGGTCTGGCCCATGACGTTGACGTAGGTCACGTTCTGTGCGGCGTTGAGGTCGCTGATGGCGGTGATGATGCTCTCCTGCAGGGTGACGTTTCCGGGGTTCTCCAGGTTGATGCCCTCGAGGGTCTGCGTTTCATAACCTTCCTTGGCCACGGTCATGTTGTAGGTGGCGTTCTCGGCGGTGGTGACGTCGATGCTATACTGTCCGTTGGCATCGGTGGTGCCGGTGTAGCTGGTCTCGGAGCCAGCGCGGCGCATACCGGCGGGTTCCTCCTGCTCGGGCACAACCACGGTGATGGTGACGGTGGCGCCCTGGATGGGAGCGTTCTCGGCATCGGTGATGGTGCCGGTCACGGTGACGGTCTCGGGCACGAAGGGCTCCTCCTGGTCGCCCCAGGTGATGGTGATGCTCTTCAGGTAGAGACGGTTCTGAGCCTGCAGCGTGAGCGAGGCCAGGTCGTTCTCCTGCTCGCCGAGCACGGTGTAGTCGGCATATTCGGTGGTCAGGGCATCGCTGTAGCCATCGCCGGCGTTGATTTTGCTGGTTTGGGTGCTGTTATATGCCTTGGCGTTGACCACCACGCTCTTCACATTGGGGAATGGGCTGGCAAAGGTCAGGGTCATGTAGCCATCCATACTGCTGCTGCTGAACTTCACGCCGGTTGTGCCGGGATAGGTCTTGCTGGTGGTCGTGCTTGCCACATAGTTGGCGCCAGTGGTGATGTATTCCATCAGCGTGGCAGCGGTGAAGGCAGTGCTGCTGTCCGACTCGTTGTCGTCGAAGACGATGGTGGCGACGCCGCTGGCGGGCATGGGCTCGGGCAGGTTGAGCACATACTGCGCGGTGAACTCGGCGGGCTGGGCGTGATACTCGTCCATGGCCTCCACGCGCACCACGTAGGTGCCGCTCTCGGTGAGGGCGATGCCGTTATCATACTGCACCTCCTCGTTGTTCACATAGTAGGCCACGATGCTCTCGCCATAGAGGTTTTGCAGCTCCACAGTCACGTTCTGTGCCGTGGTGTAGGTGCCGGCGGCGGGGGTGAAGGTGGCGGCGATGGCGGGCAGGTTGATGGTGTAGGCAGCCTCGGCGCTGGCCTCGTTCATCTCGCTGTCGAAGGCGTAGGCCTTGACGGTTGCGCTCTCATAGAGGGTGAACGGCTCGGTGTACTCCACGGCGGTGTTGCTCTCGCTGGGGTCGGTGCCGTCGAGCGTGTAATACACAGCCACCTCGCCCTCGGCGTTGTAGGTGCTGATGGTCACCTGCTGCGGTGCGTTGTAGGTGCCGGCGGCGGGAGTGATGGCCAGGGTAAACTCTTCGCTCACGGGCTCATCGCCCTCGACCTCCCAGGTGACGATAACATAGTCGAGGTAGGCAGCACCGCTCTTGGAGCGGATGCCGAAGTACTCATACTCATCACCCTCGGCCACGGTCACGGTGCCGGTGCCGCCAATGGCCAGCGCGGCCTCACCGATGAGCGTGCCGCGAGTGCTTGCATCGAACACATCGGCGGCGCTGGAGTATGCGGAACTCTTACCATACACACTGATTGTGCGGGCATTATCACTGTTGTCGTTCGACTTAAAGCTCACGCTTTTGAGCTTGCCACCGCTGGCGGTGGTGATGATACCACAGTCAGAGTTGTTGCTTCGCAGCTGAATGCTGTTTTTACCACCAGCTGTTTTGCCGGCATACACAGCATCGGAGTTGGCGGTTGTGCTTGACCAAGTGGTGTAGCTTGTGCCGGTAACACCGATCAAGGTGTAGGTGAGCGTGTCGCTCACCTCGGCGGACCATGCCATGCCAGCGGCAAGGATGGCCGTCATCAGAACGGAGAAAAATTTCTTCATAATGAATCTGTTTGTTATTAATAAAAAGGTTAATTATTGTTAAGGTTGAAGTTCTTTCTCAAGCCGATTTTTTCGTTCACGCTGCAAAGTTACACAAAAAAAATGTCACAGCCATGTTTTGCCCTTTTTTTTCGTGGATAGCGCAGATTATTTTTGCCCCGTGAAGATGGCGAAGGTAGTTTTTAGACATAAGAACATTAGACATAAGAACATAAGGACATAAGTATAGTCATGGCAAAGCGCAGGCCGTAAGTCCACCTCCCACACCGAGCCCAAACTTATGTTCTTATGTTCTTATGTCTATATCCGAGTCTAAATCCGAGTCTATACTCTTGTCTGTCCTTATGTCTCTCTTAGTGCAATGCCTTGAGGCGCTTGGGGTCGCCCACAATCCAGAGCACATCGCCGGTGAGGAACTCAAAGTCGGGGGTGGGCGTTTCGTAGTTGTCGTCGCCACGCTGCACGGCCACCAGTAGCGATTCGAAGTCCTCGCGCAGGCGTGCGTTGGCGAGCTTCTTGCCCACTAATGGCGAGTGCTCGCTTAGTGTGAAATGCGTGAAGCGCACGTTGTCGGGTGCGGAGGGCTGCGGCTGCTCGCCGGCCTCGACCAGTGGGAGCAGCTGCTGGATTTGCTCATCGGTGCCAATCACGCCCAGCAGGTCGCCGGGAAAGATGCGCATCTCGCCCGACGGCACAGGGAAGTGGCGTCCGCCGCGCTGGATGTTCACCAGGTTCACGCCGTAGCGTTGCCGCAAGTTGGCGTTGCGCAGCCGCTCGCCCACAAAGGGACACTCGGAGCCCACGAGTATGTAGGCCACATGCAGGTCGCTCACCAGGTTGGTGCCGCGTCCGGTGCGCCGGTTCTCGCGCACGTTCATGTTGCCGATGAACCGCTGCTCGAGGCGTGCCACCCGCTTGCGGTAGAACGGCGCAAACAGCAGGGCAATCATCAGCACCAGTGCGATGGCCAGCAGGAGCGACATCTGGCTCGACAGCACGGCGTAGCGATAAAGCACGGCCATGGTGAACCCGGTGGAAATCACCAGCCCCAGCAGCACCATCACCACGATGGGGACAAAGCTCACGCGACCCACCTCGTTCTCCAATGTCTCGCGCTCATGGCGCTTGATGCTTGGTCGCGTGATGGCGTAGAGGAAGGGCGAGAGCACGGCCAGGGTGGCCACAATGCCTGTCCAGGCTCCCAGTTGCGGCCCCAGCCAGCGAATGAGCAGGTCGCGCAGTGCGGTGCGGCTGAAGTAGACAATGGCAAAGGCCACTACCGAGTAGAGCAGCACGCGCAGCGCATAGCGCTTGGCGATGGTGTTCCACACCCGGTGCGATTCGGTGGCCTCGCTCTGCGCCGCCTGGGCGCTGTAGCCGTTGAGCAGGCGGGTCCACGACTGGGGCAGCGCACGCTCCAGCAGCGCATAGCAGTGGTCGCCCTGCTTGATGAAGAACGGCGTGGTGAACGTGGTGATTACCGACACCGCCACGATGATGGGGTAGATGTCGTCGTCGAGCACGCCGAGTGTCATGCCCAGCGAGGCGATGATGAACGAGAACTCGCCAATCTGCGTGAGCGCGAAACCGCTTTGCACGGCCATCTTGAGCGGCTGGCCGGTGGCCACCATGCCAAAGGTGCCAAACACAATCATGCCCACAATCACCACCACCGAGAGCAGGGCAATCGTGCCCGCATGGCTGGCAATCACTCCCGGGTCAACCATCATGCCCACCGAGATGAAGAACACCGCGCCAAAGAGGTCTTTCACCGGCGTGACGATGCGCTCGATGCGCTCGGCCTCGATGGTGCCGGCCAGGATAGAACCCATCACAAACGCTCCGAGAGCCAGCGAGAAACCGCTGCCCACCGAGAACACCGCCATCAGGAAGCACAAGCCCATGCTGATGATGAGCAGCATCTCGTCGCTGATGATGCGGCGCAGGTGACGGAACAGCGTGGGGAGCAAGAAAATGCCCACCGTGAACCACATCACCAGGAAGAACGACAGCCGCAAGACGCTGTTGACCATCTCGCCGCCAGCCACGTTCTGGCCCGTGGCCACGCTCGACAGTATCACCATCATCAACACGGCAAAAAGGTCTTCGACGATGAGCACGGCGAAAATCATGGGCACGAAACGCCGCTGCCGCAGGTTCAGGTCGGTGAGCGCCTTGATGATGATGGTGGTCGATGACATCGAAATCATGCCGCCCAGGAAGATGCTGTCCACAGCGCCAAAGCCCAGGCCCTTACCCACCACGAAGCCCAGCCCCATCATGCCCACCACGATGATGAGTGCAGTGACGATGGCCGAGCCGCCCACCGCCACAAGCTTCTTGAAGCTGAACTCCAATCCCAGCGAGAACAGCAGCACGATGATGCCAATCTGCGCCCAGAACTCGATGTTAGCCTCGCTGGCCACCGAGGGGAACAGGTCGAAGTGCGGGCTGGCAATGAAACCGGCCACGATGTAGCCCAGCACCACGGGCTGCTTGAGCAGCTTGAAAATCACCGTGGCGATGGCACCCAGCACCAGAATGAGCGCCAGGTCGTTGATGAGGCTTTCTATATTCAGGGTTTCCATAATTTTCAACTGCTCACCTCGTTGGAGAGGACTATGCTGGCCAGGTCGTAGTGCTGGTGGATTCTCTCAAACACATCGGGAATGCTGGCCGTTTCCTTGATGCGCACCATGAAATTGACGATGGTGAGCTGGTGGGCATAGTCAAACTCGATGAGTTCCTTTCCCAGGCGTATGTCGTTGCCGGCGAGTTCGGTGCGCATCGGGTCCAGCTCACGCACGATGCCGTGCACTTTCACGCGCACAATGCGCGATTCCCACAGCAGGTTGCGGCGCTGCTCAAAGCGCTCGATATTCACCAGAATGAACAAGATGAGCAGCGTGGTGGCGATGGCAATGGTGTACATGCCCGCGCCCACTGCCAGGCCTATGCAGGCGGTCATCCAGATGCCGGCGGCGGTGGTGAGCCCGCGCACCGAGCCTTTCATCTGGATGATGGCTCCGGCACCGAGAAAGCCCACGCCGCTTACCACCTGGGCGGCAATGCGCCCGGGGTCGCCGTTTTTCAACCCCAGGTACACCTGCGGAATGTAGATGCTGATGAGCATGGCCAGGGTGGCTCCCATGGCGATGAGCGCAAACGTGCGCAGGCCGGCAATCTGACCCTTGAGCCGACGCTCAAAGCCAATGAGCGAACCCAGCAGCAGGCTCAGCACCAGTTTGGCAATGCTGCCCCACAGGGTGACCTCGGTCGAGACAATATCGTCGATGATGTGTTGCATAGCAGTAAATGGTTTAACGTCTTGCGGTTTCTTTCAGATTCCCTTTCGGCGTGCAATAATGGGCAAATTTACGCACATTTTTCCGATTAGCCAAAAATGCGGCGAGAAAACAACCGGTTAGGGGGGGTTAGGGCCGCTGCCCAGGACGTAAGCCCTGCCCGACTCACCCACTCACCGGTCAATCGCTCACCGCCGGGCCAAGCGTTGCGCGACACCTGGTGGGGGCAAAACTCGGTTTCAAGAAAAAAAGTGATTCAAAATGTGGCATGAATAAAAATGATGTTGTAACTTTGCGGTGGAATTCGTGCCGGAATCTCGCCGGTGTGCGGCGAGTTTCCTGTGCATACGCATGCTATTTGCACCAACAACATGGACGACAATTTCAACGACTACTTCGAGAAAGACCAGGTGGAGCCCACCGTGAACGAGCACGTGGAGACCGAGCAGGAGCGCCAGGACCGCGAGCTTTCGGAGGCCACCATCGAGCGGCGTCACGACACGGTGCGCGTGCTGCTCTTTTCGGGTATTGCGCTGCTCGCGGTGGTGCTGCTGGGGTGGCTGTGGGCGCGCTATCTGCACCCCTGCCGCACTTGGCAGGAGCCAGGCTACATCATGCAGGTGAGCAGCGAGGGCTCGCTGCTGCACACCATTGAGTGCCGCATGCTCGGCCGGCGCATGGTGGAGGACACTTTGGCCTACGAGCGGCCGCTGCGCTTCACCATCCTCGACGACACCCTGGCGGCTGTGGCCAAGAGCCTGGAGGGCACAGGGAAGTGCGTGCGGGTGAGCCTCGAGGAGTACCGCGGCACACTGCCGTGGCGAGGACCCAGCGGGGTGATTGCCACGGCCATCGTAACCGACACGGCACGCTTCGACACCACACACATTGTGCAACACCGACGATATAAGTAGGGGTTGGTTTTTAGAGGTTGGTGGTTGGTTTTTAGAGCTTTGTTTAATAATATTATAGTTAATGTTCAGCGGTGCAGGTGGCGATGATCTAAATTTATATCGGCTTTATGCGAATTGATATACTTACCGTGATGCCCGAGGCATTGGAGTCGCCGCTCCACTGCTCGATTGTGCAGCGAGCCCAGGACAAGGGGTTGGTGGACATCCACATTCACAACCTGCGCGACTGGTCGCTGAACAAGCACCGCAAGGTTGACGACTACCCCTTTGGCGGCGATGCCGGCATGGTGATGCAAATCGAGCCGGTGTTTAGGTGTATGGAGCACTTGAAGCGCGAGCGCCAGTACGATGAAATCATCTTCACCTCGCCCGACGGCGAGCTGCTCACCCAGCCCCTGGCCAACACCCTGTCGATGTGCGAGAACCTGATGATTCTGTGCGGTCACTACAAGGGCGTGGACTACCGAATCCGCGAGCACCTGGTGACCCGCGAGATTTCGATAGGCGACTATGTGCTCACTGGCGGCGAGTTGCCTGCCGCAGTGATTGCCGATGCCGTGGTGCGACTGCTGCCCGGCGCGATTGGCGACGAGCAGAGCGCGCTGAGCGATTCGTTCCAGGACGGCCTCCTCGAGGCACCAGTGTATACACGCCCCGCCGAGTTCAACGGCTGGCGTGTGCCCGACGTGCTGCTCAGCGGACATCAAGCGCGTATCGACGAATGGCAAATGGAGCAGGCTCTGGAGCGCACGCGGCGACTGCGACCACACCTGCTCGACGGTAACACCACAACCACATAAATAAAACACCACGCAGATGAATTGGAACTTCCGAAACAACAAATGGGTGCGCAGTTTCGTCACCCCTGGAAAGCTGATTTTTGTGGGCTTCCTGGTGTGGCTCACGTTCTTTAGCGACAACAGCTGCAAGCGAAAATTGGAATACAAGACCCAGATACAGGAACTAAAGACCGAAATCAAGGCAAACAAAGACACGACCGCTCTTTATGAGGCAAAGACCCGCGAATTAGATACCGACCAGGAGACACTGGAGAAAATAGCACGCGAGAAGTACGGCATGAAGCGCGTTGATGAGGAAGTGTATATCACCGACATCCCTTGAACGTCACCCAGATAGCCCTATGAGAACAAAACTGATGGATGTGGCCAGTGCCATTGGCCTGGTAATCATGCTTGCTGCCGCCGCGCTGCCGCTGGCCGGTGTGGTGGCCGACTGGGTGCGCTGGGTCTACGCCGCCGGTGCCGTGGTGGTGCTGGTCGCTCGACTGCTCACCCCCAGCCCCGGAACAAGCCTGCGCGTGCGGCGACTGCACCGCATCGGCATCATGGGTGCCGTGCTCTACTGCTTGTCGGCAGCTGTGATGCTGCTCCCCAGGCTGTCGCCGCAGTGGACAGTGTCGCTCTCGCTCACCGGCAACGAGTGGATAGCGTTTCTGCTGGCCGGCGCTGTGTTGCAACTGTATGCTTCGGTAGTCACCGACCGCGAACTCCGGCAGCAGCCCCCGCGCACGTCGGCATGATGGCGGCGGCGGCTTGCAGGGGTGTGCCCGGGCGGGACAAGGAATCCCGTGCAGGAACCAACTCACAACCCGTTTCGCGACATGAAACAATCGGTTGAGAAAGAACGTGTGCCCGGCGGCGCTTCAAGCGCTGTCCACCCGGTGTCGGCGGCATTGCTGCGGTGGTACGACGCTCATGGCCGTGAGCTGCCCTGGCGAGGCACACGCGCCCCCTACGCCATCTGGCTCAGCGAGGTGATTTTGCAGCAAACGCGCATCGAGCAGGGGTGCCCCTACTGGGAGCGTTTCATGGCACACTATCCCACGGTGGAGGCCCTGGCGGCGGCCACCGAGGACCAGGTGCTGCGCCTGTGGCAGGGACTGGGCTACTACAGCCGCGGTCGAAACCTGCTGGTGGCGGCACGCCAGGTGGTGGCCCAGGGCGGCTTCCCGCGCACCGTGGCGGGGCTGAAAGCACTGAAAGGGGTGGGCGACTACACGGCGGCGGCCATCGCAAGCATGGCCTTCGATGTGCCGGTGGCCGTGGTCGATGGCAACGTCTATCGTGTGCTGGCACGCCACCAGGGCATCGACACCCCCATTGATTCCACACAGGGAAAGCACTTGTTTGCCGCACTGGCGCAAGAGTGGCTGCCGCCGAGCCAGCCGGCTGCCTTCAACCAGGCAATGATGGACTTCGGAGCCACCTGGTGCACGCCGCGTGCACCGCGCTGCACCGACTGCCCAATTGCCGACACCTGCGTGGCCCGGCACGAGGGCACTATCGCCAGCCTGCCCGTGAAGGCGGGCAAGACGCGGGTGAGGACACGGCAATTCCACTATGTGTATGTGCGCTGCGGCACAGCCACCGCACTGCGCCGACGCCCGGCTGGCGACATCTGGCAGGGGCTGTGGGAGCCACTCCTGGTCGAGGGCGACCGGGCACTCTTGCAGCAGGCCGTGCGCAGCATTGCGGGCAAGGGCAACGCGCAGCTTGTGCTGCTGCGCCAGGGGGTGCGCCACGTGCTCACTCACCAGCTCATCGTGGCTCACTTCCACCTGCTTGACTGCGGCTCATTCACCCCGCAGCTGCCGTCGGGCTACCAGTGGGTGGAAGAGGCCGACCTCGACCGTCACGCCAAGCCCCGGCTGGTGGAGCGCCTGCTGGCACTACTGCCGCGATAAGACACACTGGTTGACCTTGTGTGGCAAAGCAACGACTGACTAATTTCGCGGCGTTGAACCAAATCTGTTCCCCATTATGGATAACGCCAATGAACTGCTCAACCTGAGCGAGGAGGAGATGGTGTCGCTGTGGCGCCGCGTGATGCACCTCGACCCGGTGCGCCGCGAGTGCACCGTGGAGCGCGACGACGGCATTGATGTCGATGGGTTGCTGCGCCTCCACCTGCGGCAGTGGTATGCCCAGCTGCTGCGCACCGCACCGCTGGCCTGGCTGCCCGTCGAGGACTTGCGCACCCAGGTGACACTCACTGCCAGCACCGACGGCGTGGTCACCGCCACGTTGCCCGTCCGTTGTGTGCGCCCCGTGGAGTGGCAGCTGGCCGGCTGGCAAAACAGCGTCACCGAGTTTGCCACCCCCGACAGCCCGCTGGCTCGCCGGCAGCACAGCCCGTGGACGCGCAGCGGCACCGAGCGGCCAGCCGCCGTGCTGCACGGCCACCGCCTGCTGCTCTACAGCCTGCCGCCTGGAGTGACCCCGGTGCTTGCCCTGGCGCGCTGCGTGGCCGCACCGAGTAACGGACACTACGCCCTGCGGCACGATGCCCTCGGCACACTGCCGCGATGGGAATTGTAGCAAGCCGATTGCCGCCAATGCGAGTTTTTTCCGCTACATTATTTGGAGTTTTACACGCCTTGTACTACCTTTGCACTGCCATTTGAGCGCACAACCAGAATATGATAGAACGACACGTGATAATCGACCAGGTTGACCCTGTGGCATTCTATGGGGTCAACAACAGCAACATTGCCCTGATTCGCAACCTGTTTCCCAAGCTGCGCATGGCTGCGCGGGGCAGCGTGATCACGGTGATTGGCGATGAGATGGAAACGGCGGTGTTTGAGCAAAAAATCCAGGCGCTGGCCGCCTACTGCGCCGAGCGCAACACCCTGCCCGAGGAAGTGATTCTCGACATCGTGAAGGGTGCGCCACCCAAGCCGCTGCGCATGGACGACGTGATTATCTACGGCGTGAACGGCAAGCCCATCCAGGGGCGCACGCCCAACCAGCAGCTGCTGGTGAAGACGTTCAGCCAAAACGACCTCACCTTCGCCCTGGGCCCGGCGGGCACCGGCAAGACCTACCTGGCCGTGGCCCTGGCCGTGCGCGCACTCAAGAACCGCGAGGTGCGCAAAATCATTCTCTCGCGACCCGCTGTCGAGGCCGGCGAGAAGCTCGGCTTCCTGCCCGGCGACATGAAGGACAAAATCGACCCCTACCTGCAACCGCTCTACGACGCCCTGGAGGACATGATACCCATGGCCAAGCTCAAGGAGTATATGGAAAACGACACCATTCAGATAGCCCCGCTGGCATTCATGCGTGGCCGCACGCTCAACGATGCCATCATCGTGCTCGACGAGGCGCAGAACACCACCATGCACCAAATCAAGATGTTCCTCACCCGCCTGGGCATGGGCTCGAAGATGGTGGTCACCGGCGACATCACCCAAATCGACCTGCCGCGCACCACCACCAGCGGACTCATTCATGCGCTGCGCGTGCTGGGTAATGTGAAAGGCATCGGACGCGTGGAGTTTGGCAAGAAGGACATCGTGCGCCACCCACTGGTGCAGCGCATCGTCGAAGCCTACGAGGTGTTTCACGACCAGGAGCCAGCGCAATAGATTCGATTCATAGATACTCACATAATAAAATGACTATAATCAGCAATGACACTGACATCCACTGATTTCCATTTTCCCGGTCAGCGCAGCGTGTATCACGGCAAGGTGCGCGATGTGTATGCCATTGGCAACGACCTGCTGGTGATGGTGGCCACCGACCGCATCAGCGCTTTCGACGTGGTGCTGCCCAAGGGCATCCCCGGCAAGGGGCAGGTGCTCAACCAGATTGCCGCCAAATTCCTTGATGCCACCGCCGACCTGGTGCCAAACTGGAAACTCGCCACGCCCGACCCGATGGTGACTGTGGGCCGACGCTGCAAGGGCTTTCCCATCGAGATGATTATTCGGGGCTACCTCACCGGCAGTGCCTGGCGCGAGTACAAGAACGGCTGCCGACTGCTGTGCGGCGTGCCACTGCCCGACGGCATGCGCGAGAACGAGCGCTTTCCCGAGCCAATCATCACCCCCACCACCAAGGCCGCCGAGGGACACGACGAAAACATCTCCCGCGACGAAATCATTGCCCAGCGCCTCGTTGACGAACGCGACTACGCCGTCGTGGAGCAATACACCCGGGCGTTGTTTGCCCGTGGCACCGAGATTGCTGCCAGCAAGGGACTCATCTTGGTCGACACCAAGTATGAGTTCGGCCTGTGCGACGGCCAGGTGACGCTCATGGACGAGATTCACACGCCCGACAGCAGCCGCTACTTCTATGCCGAGGGATATGCCGAGCGGTTTGCCGCCGGCGAGCCGCAGCGCCAACTGAGCAAGGAGTTCGTGCGCCAGTGGCTCATCGACCACGGCTTCATGGGCCAGCCCGGCCAGCAAGTGCCCGAGATGACCGATGCCTACTGCCAGAGCGTGGCCGACCGCTACATCGAGCTTTACGAGCACATCACCGGCGAGGCTTTCCAGCCCGCCCCCGACGCCGACTTGGCCAGCCGCATTGAGCGGGCTGTAGGCGCCTGGCTCGCCAGCCGGTGACGCAAAGCCGCACATTGCCGGAACCAACTGGATGACGGCAACTGAAAATTTGATTTTATTTGCACCTCTGTGCCAATTAGTGGCACACCGCGGCGGTAATTTTGCAGCGTGAAAACGAGCGGAAAGCTATGTTTTTCGCGCTGCGATTTTTTAGTATCACAGAAATGTTGTAATTTTGACCTCCAAAAGTTGAACCCACAAATAACTTAAATGACAATGAAACCCGGTGACCCCATTCCTGCCGTACTCGGCACCGACCATCACGGCCAGCTGCACCAGGCCAGCGACTACGCGGGCCGCAAGCTCATCATCTATTTCTATCCCAAGGACAACACGCCGGGGTGCACTGCCGAGGCGTGCAGCCTGAGCGAGGGCTACGGCGAGCTGCGCCGCGCCGGCTACGCCCTGCTGGGCGTGAGCAAGGATTCCGCGGCCTCGCACACACGCTTTGCCGAGAAATACAGCCTGCCATTCCCGCTCATTGCCGATGTGGACCACACGCTGCAAGAGGCTTTCGGCGTGTGGCGCGAGAAAAAGATGGCCGGCCGCACCTATATGGGCACCGTGCGCACCACCTTTGTCGTCAACGAGCAGGGGGTGGTCACACACGTCATCGACAAGGTTAACACCAAGGACCACGCCCGCCAAATCCTGGAACTCGTGGATTTAGTTTCAGCAACCAATCCCCCGTCCTTATAATGAAAGGGTCGGGGAGGAAATAATAGATTACTAATCAACAATAAAACATATCACAATGGAAAACGAAAACATCACCGCTGCCGAGAACCAGCAGCCCACGCGCCCCGCTGTCTCGCCCGAGAAACTCAAGGCACTCCAAATCGCCATGGACAAGATTGACAAGTCGTTTGGCCGCGGCTCCATCATGAAACTCGGCGATGACCACATCGAGAACGTCGAGGTCATTCCCACCGGCTCCATCGGCCTGAACCATGCCCTGGGCGTGGGTGGCTATCCGCGTGGCCGCATCATCGAGATTTACGGCCCCGAATCGAGCGGCAAGACCACACTGGCCATCCACGCCATTGCCGAGGCACAGAAGAAAGGCGGCATCTGCGCCATCATCGATGCCGAGCACGCCTTTGACCGCTTCTACGCCGAGGCCCTGGGCGTGGATGTGAACAACCTGTGGATCTCGCAGCCCGACTGTGGTGAGCAGGCCCTGGAGATTGCCGACCAGCTCATTCGCTCGTCGGCCATCGACTTGATTGTTATCGACAGCGTGGCGGCACTCACGCCCAAGGCCGAAATCGAGGGCGACATGGGCGAGAACAAGGTGGGACTGCAGGCGCGGCTCATGTCGCAGGCTCTGCGCAAGCTCACAGCCACCATCAGCAAGACAAACACCTGCTGCATCTTCATCAACCAGCTGCGCGAGAAAATCGGCGTGATGTTTGGCAACCCCGAAACCACCACGGGCGGCAACGCACTCAAGTTTTACTCCAGTGTGCGCCTCGACATCCGGCGACTTGCACAAATCAAGGACGGCGACCAGGTGCTGGGCAACAGCACGCGTGTGAAAGTGGTGAAAAACAAGGTGGCGCCGCCCTTCCGCAAGGCCGAGTTTGAAATCCTCTTTGGCGAGGGCATCAGCAAGGCTGGCGAAATCATCGATTTGGGCGTGGAATATGGCATTGTCAAGAAGAGCGGCTCATGGTTCTCCTACGAGGGCTCGAAGCTGGGCCAGGGGCGCGATGCCGCCAAGCAGATGATTATCGACAACCCCGAACTGGCCAGCGAAATCGAGGCCCGCATCATGGAAGCCCTGAGCAACCAAGGCTGACACCGACCGCGAGAACTAAATACTACCCACCCCACAAGAACGACAATCGTGTGAAGCTCTCCGATAACAGTTGCCGCCGATTAATCATCGTTAACAATTCAGCGGCGCAATCACTGAAAATTCCAAAAAAAGTAGGAAAAACGTTGACCATTAGCGGGATTGTTTATACCTTTGTGCCGTTTTTATGAAAAATGACTGGGAAAAGTGGCTTCATTCAAGTTGAACCTGAAGACGTTGCCCTTTGGCTCTCAGTCGGTTAACTATCGCCTGGGAGCTGATTTCTTCTCTGGCGACGAGCCGACCGAGGTGAGTGCGGCTGACGTGGATGTCGAGATCGAGGTGACACGGAAAAGCGAGCGCGACTATGCGCTGACGCTGACGTGCCGCGGCAAGCTCAGCATCCCCTGCGACCGCTGCCTGGAGCCAATGGAGCACACGCTCGACACCACCTACCAGGTGAACATTCGCCAAGAGGGGGAGGTGCTTGACGACAGCCGCGACACCGTGCTTATTGTGCCCGAGGCCTGGCATGAGCTCGACTTGGCTCCCATGGTTCGCGACACTGTGCTGCTCACCATCCCCATCATGCACACGCACGCACCGGGCGAGTGCAACCCGCAGATGATGGAGCGCCTGGGCGAGCTGGAGGCTGACGCGCACGACGACAACGACAACACAGCGGGCGACCCACGATGGGACGCACTGCGCAAACTGATGGAATAATAACTAATCATTTAAAAACATAAACAGAAATGGCACATCCTAAACGTAGACAATCCAAGACCCGCACGGCCAAGCGCCGCACTCACGACAAAGCCCTGGTTCCCACCATCGCTCAATGCTCCAACTGCGGTGCATGGCATCTCTATCACAACGTTTGCCCCGAGTGTGGTTACTATCGCGGCAAGTATGTGATGAACAAAGAAGAGGCCGCCGTGTGATGCAATTATGCTGAACGCTAAGATTTCGGGCATTGCTTCTTACGTGCCCGATTATGTCCTCGACAACGAGGAACTCTCGCGCATTGTTGAAACCAGCGATGAGTGGATAACCACGCGCGTGGGTATCAAGGAGCGCCGCATCCTCAAGGAGAATGCCGGCTCAAGTCTCTTGGGCATCAAGGCTGTTTCGCAGCTGCTCACCGACACGGGCACTAAACCCGAGGAGGTGGAGCTGCTCATTTGCCCCACGAGCAACCCCGACTACCGTTTCCCGTCGACGGCCTCGATTATCGCGCACAACTGCGGCATGGACCACACCTGCTATGCCTACGACATACAGGGTGCCTGTGCCGGTTTCCTCGTGGGGCTGTACAGTGCCAATGCCTACATCAAGGCCGGCTTGTACAAGAAGGTGATTGTGGTCAGCGCCGAGAAGATGTCGAGCATGACCAATTACGAGGACCGCACCACGTGTCCGCTGTTTGGCGACGGTGCCGGGGCCATGCTGCTCGAGCCCACCGACGACCCCAACGAGGGAATCATCGACGGCGTGTTCCACATCAACGGTGTGGGGCTGGAGCACCTGGTCTACAAGGCTGGCGGCTCGGCAATCCCCACCAGCCAGCAGACGCTGGATTCGCGCATGCACTTCCTCTATCAAGAAGGGCCTGCCGTGTACAAGCACGCGGTGATTGACATGCTCACCTCGTCGCAGGACGTGATGCAGCGCAACGGCCTCACCCCCGACACCATCGACTGGTTTGTGCCCCACCAGGCCAACCTGCGCATTATCGAGGCTGTGGGCAGCCGCCTGGGCATCGACCCGGCAAAGGTTTTGGTCAACATCCAGCACCGGGGAAACACCAGCGCGGCCACCATACCCATCTGCATCGATGAGTACCGCGACCGCCTGCACAAGGGCGACAAGATGGTGCTCACCGCCTTCGGCGCCGGCTTCACCTGGGGAGCCATCTACCTCACCTGGTCGCTGGGCTGACGCTTTGGCTTTTGACGATTTAAAGGGTTTTAATGCCTTTTCAGGCATTAAAACCCTTTAAATCCATATAATCCCCTGATGGATAGCCGCTTTCAGCGTGCTTCGCTTTCGAGCGCAGGGTGATGGTGCTGCCATTCGAGCGGGTTGGCTCCGGCGGTGTGGGCTTTGGCAACGGTGATGGGGTTGTCCTGATTCAGAACGAGGCACTCCAGTCGGTGGGAGTGTCGAGCTTGCGCAGGTAGTAGTCGCGCAAGTCGGTCCAGCGGGCGTATGGGCCATCGGTGGCCATGGGCAAGGTGGCCTCGTGCTCGTTGAAGAGCACCTTGACCAAAATGTCGTTGGCATTGCCACCGCCCACCGGGCGGTAGAACACCATCTGGATATTGCATGCCATGGGTATGATGTTGTAGTCCTGCCAGTGCAGGTGCAGGTTGTCGAGGTCGCTGCCGGCATAGTTCACGCTGTCCAGCTCCATGAGGCAGGCCAGCGGCAACAAACACGTTTCATGACCAAAGCGCAGGCTCGCCCCGGTGTCGCCATGCTCAATGGCGGTGTCGGCCGTGGCAATCATGTCGCGCAGCAGAGCGCGCGAGATAAACGGCATGCGGTGCCCGTTCTGCGGCGCATTGGCCCAGTGCACATACCAGTAGATGTTCTTCATCCGCCACAAGTTGAAGATTTCGTCGTTGGTGAATAAATAGAACAGGTTCAGGTAGTCCATTTGGTAATGGTTCTGCAAGCTGCCGGCGATGTCAAACACGTCGCGCATCAGTTGCTGCCCGTCGAGGTGGGTGGCGGCAAAGGTGCTGTCGCTGACAATCGTTTGGAGAAACCGTTCCGGATGTACGCCCTCGGCATAAATGCTGTCGGTAATCAGCGTCATCTCGTGGCGGATGTGGTTGGCCAGCGTGTCCTCGCCATATCCCCAGCCCATATAGTACATATCGTGGTAGCTGGCATCGGTGGTGATGGCCATGCGCGGGTTGCGTGCCCGCAGCGTCATGGTTTCGTTCTGCATCGAGAGTATGCAGCGAAACACCACTGTTGAGCGTGCATCGATATGCGCCCCATCGGCAAAAATGGTGGGGAAATTGTCGGCCATGCGTGTGGCAATAGCTTGGTGCTGGTCGGCTCCGAGGTCGCTCAGGTCGCCGGCACGCAGCCAGGCGGCGTCGCGCACCTCGCGCAGGGTGCGCAGCAAGCGTTGCCCCTGCAGGGTGAGCACGCCCGCGCTGTCGGCACGCTCGAGCTGGCGCACAGGATTGGCGTAGGTGCGCTCGTTAGTGAGCCACCGGCTGCCGTGGCGACCGTAGTGGCTCATATAGAACGCCTCGTAGCCAGCCGGTGCCGCGCTGAGTGCCGGCACTGGCTGGTCAACCCCAATGGGATAGGCATAATGGTTGCTGCCGCTGCGGTGATAGTTGCTGGTCACCTCCTCCTGCGGCGTGGCGGCCAGGCTCCACACCGGCAGCAGCAGGAGCAATGCACAATGCAGCAAGCGTTTGGGAATGTGCCGTGCGGCACACGCAAAGCGCAGATTCACTTCTCGGTTCTTGGCTATCGGCTTATGGTTCATTTTGTTACGCTGATTAATTCCCGGTTCTTGCACGGGGGTGGGCAGGGTGACGGCAAGCACCATGAATCATTGAATCACGGGTTGAATGAGGGGTTCACGGGTGAGGCGGTCCATATAGAAGTCGCGCACGTCCTTCCATCGGTAGTAGGGCCATTGTTCGGTGGTAACCGGCAGCGTGGCCTCGCGCTCGTTGAGCAGCACCTTCACCAGAATGTCGCCCGACGCATTGTCGGGGCGGTAATACACCATTTGCAGGTTGCATGCCATGGGAAAGACCTCGTAGTTTCGCCAGTGGCGGTCCAGGGTTTCCAAGTCGGTGGTCTGGTAGTCGGCGCCGTTAATGCCCATCAGGCACACCAGCGGCAGCACCACGCTCTCGTGGCCGAAGCGCAGGCTCGCCGAGTTGCCGGGGTGCGCAATGGCACGGTCGGCATCCTCGATGAAGCTGCGCAGCAGGTTGGCCTCCATATAGGGCACACGGCTCTGTGTGAGCGGCGTGAGCCCCGAAAAGATGTACCACCGCACATTGTTGTAGGCCCACACCCAGTACACCTCGTCGGCAGTGTAGAGGTCATAGAGGTCGGTGCCCTCCCACTCGTGGTGGCTCTGCATATTTCCCACCACGTCAAACAGGGTGACCATCAGGTCGGCTCCCTGGATGTTGCGCTCGGCCCATTTGGCATCGGTGAACAGTTTTTTCAGAAACCGGTTGGGTTTGATGTGTCGGTCCTTGAACTCATCGAAATAGTGATAGGCGGCCTTGCGCAGCGGCTTCACCACCGGGTCACTGTAGTTCATGTAGTACATCTCGGCCTGGCTGGCATCGGTGTAGATGCTCATGTCGGGGTTGAGGCTCTTGAGCACGTCCACCTCGTTCTGCATCGAGAGTATGCAGCGAATCACCACGGTGGAGCGTGCACGCACCACTGGTTGGCCTTGCCACACCTCGGGGAAGTTCTCCACCATGCGGCGTGCGATGCGCTGGTGCTGCTCGTGGCCGATGTCACTCAGCTCGCCGTCGCGCCCCTCGGCGCTCTGCCGCAGCCGGCGCAGGATGTCGAGCACCTCCTGGCCCCGGTGCGTGAGCTTGCCAGCCTGCTCGCCCAGCTCCAATTGCTCCACCGGGAAATTATATAGCCGCTTGCCAATGAGCCACCGGCTGCCATGGCGGCCGTAGTGGTTGATGAAAAACGGCGTGTAGCCCTCGGGCGCGGGTGTGAGCGCCGGCAGGTCGCTGTCGGGATAGGCCCAGTAGTTGCCCGCGCTGCACCGCACATTGCGGCGAAAGTCGTCGCGCACACCGCCATGGCAGCACAATGCGGCCAACACAAGCAGCACAGCTACTGACAATCGATGTCTCATTTCGGTCAAAGTGTTAGCTGAAAATGATGTCTATTCTATTTTATGCCGTTATAAGGGCCGTCGAAGCCATGATGTGGCGGTTCACCAGATGATGGCCCGGTCGGCGGGGTCGCGCCACATCTTGGCTCCGGGGTGAATGTCGAAGGCCTCGAAGAAGGTGTCGATGTTGCGCAGGGTGGCGTTCACGCGCAGGCGGCCTATGCTGTGCGGGTCGCTCTTGGTAATCTGGTGCAGGAACTCGTCGGTGGAGTTCTGCGCCCAGATGCGGCCATAGCTCAGGTAGAACCGTTGTGCCGGTGTAAAGCCGTCCAGTTCCTTGCCGTCCTTGAACTGCTGCGTTTGGCGGAAAGCGTCGAAGGCAATGCGCAGGCCTCCCTGGTCGGCAATGTTCTCACCCAGGGTGAGGTGACCGTTTGCGTGCAGGTCGCCCACCACGATATACTCATCGAACTGTGCGGCAAGTTTCTCGGCCTGCTCGGTGAAGCGGTCGGCATCGGCGGGGGTCCACCAGTCAACCATGTTGCCCTCGGCATCAAAAGTGCGGCCTTGGTCGTCGAAACCATGCGTCATTTCGTGGCCGATGACCACGCCAATGGCGCCATAGTTGGTGGCATCGTCGGCCTCCACGTCAAAGAACGGTGCCTGCAGGATGGCGGCCGGGAAGCAAATCTCGTTGGTCGTCGGGTTGTAGTAGGCGTTCACCGTCTGCGGGGTCATGCCCCATTCCTCCTTGTCGACGGGCTTGCCAAACTTGTCGAGGTTGCGGCGGGTTTCATAGATGGTGGCGGCCTTGATGTTTTCATAGAGCGGCTTGGCCGGGTCAACGGCGAGGCCGCTGTAGTCGCGCCACTTGTCGGGATAGCCAATCTTCACGGTGAAGCTGTTGAGCTTCACCAGGGCGTTGACCTTGGTTTGGTCGGTCATCCAGGTGAGGCTGGCGATGTGTGAGGCCAGCGACTTGCGCAGGTTGCCGATGAGCGTGAGCATTTTCTCCTTGCTGCCGTGCGCGAAATACTTGCTCACATACAGCTCGCCCACAGCCTCGCCAAGCAGGCTGTTGGGAATGTTTTGTGCGCGTTTCCAGCGCTGTTGGCGCTCCTTTTGTCCGTTGAGCTTGCGGCCGTAGAAGTCGAAGCTGGTCTCGCCAATCTCGTCGCTCAAGTGGCCTGCCGAGCGGTTGATTACCTCCCAAGTGAAGTAGTCGCGCATCTGTGTCTCGGTGAGCGTGGACATCAGCTTCTGCGCCGTTTCCATCACCCGGGGTTGCTCAAGAATCACCCACTCAACGCCTTTCACGCCCATCAAGTCGAAATACTGCCGCCACTGGATGGCGGGGTAGTCCTGCTGGAGCTGGTCGAGGGTGCGTATGTTGTAGAGCTTGGTCAGGTCGCGAGCCTCGGCGCGGTCCATTTCGGCTTCGGCAAACTGGTATTCGATGTCGTAGATGAGCTTTGCGGCACGCTGGGCATCTTTCTTCTTGTAGCCGGCGCACAGCACATACATCTGAGCCATGAAGTCGCGGTATTGCTGCTGGAGCTTCTTGCTGTCGGCGTCCGTGCTCAAGTAGTAGTCACGGTCGGGCAGTCCGCTGGTGCCGGCGCTCACCCACATGGCGTTCATGTCGCTGTTCTTCAAGTCGGTTTCCACAAAGATTCCGAAAAAGGGGTTTCCCAGGGTGAGGTGGGTCTTGGCAAGGAATGGGGTGAGGTTGGTTTTCTTGAAAGTGGCCACCTCGGCCAGGTCGGCCTTGAGGGGGGCTGCTCCCTCGCGGTTCAGGCGGTCGCTGTCCATGGCCAGGTTGTAAAGGTCGGTCACCTTCTGCCCCACGGTGCCGCGGGCATGGGTGGTCGTGGCCAGCTCGGCGAAGAGCTCTTTGAGCTGCTCGCGGTTTTTCTCGGCCAGGTCGTTGAACACGCCGTAGCTGGGATATTCGGGTTTGAGCGGGTTGGCGCGCATCCAGCCGCCACCGGCGTACTCATAGAAGTCGTCGCCCGGATTCACGCTCAGGTTCATGTCGGCACGGTTCAAGCCGTGTGTCTGCGCCTCGGCGGCGGCAGGTGCCACTGCCAGGGCGGCAAGGGTTGCAAGGGTCATTAGTTTGTTCATCAGTTCATTGATATTTTCAGTTCATTGATATTTAATGTAATGGAATAGCTTGTCGTTGTGCCGCGAGGGGAAAGTGCTGCGACAGGCAAATGGTGTGGCACATTCCTTTCGAGCTGCAAAATTACGAAAAAAACGCCTAATTGCTGCGCTGTTAAGCAAAAAAACAGTAATTTTGTGCCAACAAAGATTACGACATACAATGACATTCGCCCAAATCAAGTTGGCGCTGCGTCGCGTGGCGCGTTGGCTCTCCCGGCCGCTGGTCGAGGAGTTGCCGCTCATTTTGATTGGAGCGGCGGCCCTCACGCCGATGACCTACATCACGTGGTACTGGAGCCGCAGCAATGGCCAGGACATCACCTCCGAGGTGATTCCCTGGGCATGGCACTCCACGGCTGTGGCTGTGCTGGTGTGCTACCTGCTGGCCTGCTTGGTGTGCTGGCTGCCGCCGCGCCGTGCCGCACGCACTGTGGGGCGGGTGACGGTGTATGTGCTTCTGCTGGCTGCCGGGGCATTGGGGCGTTTTCTGGTGTACAACTTCAAGTCGCTGCTCACGCCGGCCATGCTCACTGCCACACTCGAAACAACCGGCAGCGAGTCGAGCGAGTTTCTACACACCTTTGCCATGGCTCCGGGTACGGTGCAGATGGCCAAGACCATGGTGTTCTATGTGCTGGCGGTGGCAGTGGCTCTGTGGCTGCGTCCCAGGCTTGCCCGCTGGCTCGACCGCCGCTGGTGCAAGGCAACCCTGCTGCTGGTGGCCTTGCCGTTCATGGTGCACGGCGCGCAAAAGTTGTGGCTCGTCGCGCGCCCCTCGGCCAACATCAACGACTTTGAGACGGCCAACGGCATTGCCCAGGACTTTGTATCGACCACCGTGTGCTCGGCGCGTTGTGTGTCGATGATGCGGCACGAGATGGAACTTGCGCTCGGCAATGCGCTCCATGTCGATGATGCCACCGTGGCCACCGACTCCACCTTTGCCGCCACCACGGTGGTGTTTGTGCTGGGCGAGAGCTACAACAAGCACCACGCGGCGCTCTACGGCTACCGCCTGCCCACCACGCCGCGGATGTGTGCCGAGCGCGACAGCGGCGCGCTCACCGTGTTCAACAACGTCATCTCGCCCTACAACACCACCAGCATTACGGTCAAGAACATGTTCAGCTGCAGCAGCCTGGGCCATGTCGAGCAATGGTGGCGCCTGCCCATGTTCACCGCCGTGTTCCGCCAAGCGGGCTACCCAGTCTATTTTTGGGACATCCAGCGGAAATTCACCATGGAGAGCAACGTTTCGGCCTTTGCCCTAAATGCCTATCTCTTCGACCCGCGGGTGAGCCAGGCGGTTTACAACCAGACCAACTCATCAACCTTTGACTACGACGGGCAGCTCCTTGATGACTATCTCGGCCATTACCCGGACGGCGGCGGTCACGCATTGGTGATTCTGCACATCTGGGGGCAGCACATTTGGTACAAGCGGCGCTTCCCCGAGGGGCAGGCACGCTTCACCGCCGCCGACTATGCCAGCCGCCGCGAGCCCTGGATGAGCGAGGAGATGCGCCAAATCATTGCCGACTACGACAACGCCACGCTCTACAACGATGCCGTGATGGGGCGCATTTTCGACCACTACGCCGGCACCGATGCCGTGGTGGTGATGCTCAGCGACCATGGCGAGGAGGTCTACGACTTCCGTGACCTGCTTGCGCGCGACCACCAGGCCTGGCAACTGCCCGAAGCCGTGGCCAACGAGAACGAAATCCCGATGGTGGTGTGGTGCTCGCCTGTCTACCGCCAGCGGCACCCGCAAGTGGCAGAGAAGCTACAGCAAGCAGCCAACCAGCCCATGATGAACGACGACGTGTGCCAGCTGCTCTTTCCGCTTGCCGGCATCAGCACGCGCTACGCCATCGATGAGCGCAACCCGCTCTCGCCAGCCTACAAGCCCGGCAAGCGTGTCATCTACGACCGTGTGGACTACGATGAGCTCATGCGCGGAAGGAAACCATAAAGGTGGGATTCTATAAATTGCAAAAAAAGAGAGCAATGGCATGATTATTGCTCGAGGCAAGGAACTGAGCTGTTGTTCTCAACCAGATTTTTTGACTCAATTATTTATCAATAAACACGTAACAATCATGATGAAAAAAGGATGTTTGGCTGCACTGGCCATTGCCATTGTTATTGGTATCGCCCTGTTCAGTTGGGTGAAAAACACCTACAACAACCTTGTGGACCAGCAGCAGGGCGTGAAAGCCGCCTGGTCGCAGGTGGAGAACGTCTATCAACGTCGCGCCGACCTGATTCCCAACCTGGTGAACACGGTCAAGGGGTATGCCGCACACGAGCGCGAGACCCTCGAAGCCGTTATCAACGCACGCGCCAACGCCACCAGCGTGAAAATCGACCCCACCAGCATGACCGAGGACGACCTGAAGCGCTTCCAAGAGGCTCAAGGCGAACTCACGGGTGCGCTCAGCCGGCTGATTGCCGTGAGCGAGTCGTATCCCGACTTGAAGGCAAACGAGGTGTTCCGCGACCTGCAATCGCAGCTCGAAGGCACCGAGAACCGCATCACCGTCGAACGCAAGAATTTCACCGTAGTGGCTCAAGCCTACAACACCAAAATCAAGCAGTTCCCCACCAATTTGATTGCGGGGCTGTTCAACTTCGACGAGCGCCCCTACTTCCAAGCGCAGCCTGGCGCCGACAAGGCTCCCACAGTGGACTTTAGCCATTGACGAAAATGCCACTGAGCGATTTCATTCCCGAGGAGGGGCAGCACCGCATCGCACAGGCCATCACCCAAGCCGAGCGCCGCACGTCGGGCGAGATTTGCGTCCACGTCACGCCACACTGCCCGGGCGAGGTGATGGCTGCTGCCGAGGCCACCTTCAACCGCCTGCAGCTCTACCGCACGCAGCGCCGCAACGCCGTGCTCATCTATGTGGCATACACCGACCGCCGACTGGCCATTCTGGGCGACCAGGGCATCCACGAGGCCGTGCCGCAAGGATACTGGAACGATGTGGTGGCAACGCTGGCCAAGCGGCTGCACGCACGACGGCCCGTCGACGGACTGTGCGAGGCTATCGACACCATCGGTAAGCGGCTGCACGAATTTTTCCCCGCCGACCGGCACAACATTAACGAATTGAGCAATGAAGTCACCTACGAAGACTAACCGCTTTACGCTTCTTGCACTGCTGTGCCTGATTCCTATTGCGGCAGGGGCTGCCTATCCCATACCCGACCGCCCCGAGCCGCAACGACTGGTCAACGACCTTGCCGGCGTGCTGGGCGACCAGGCTGGCGTGATGGAGGACACCCTCGAGGCCTTTGCCCGCCGAACAAGTAACCAAATTGTGGTGCTCACCGTGAACGACCTGGGTGACTACGAGCCTTGGGAGTTTGCCCAACAGACGGGGCAACAGTGGGGCGTGGGTGGAGCAAAGTTCAACAACGGCGTGGTGATTCTGGTCAAACCCAAGACCGAGGCCAGCCGCGGGCAGGCGTTCATCGCCACTGGCTACGGCATGGAAGGTGCGCTCACCGACCTCGCTTGCCGGCAAATCGTGAACCGCGAGATGATTCCCGCGTTCAAGCAAAATGACTATGCCAGCGGCGTGTGGCGCGCCCTGCGCGTGGTGATGCCCATTGCCGAGGGCGAGTACAGCGAGCAGCAGTACCTCGACAAGGCTGAGCAAACCGCTGCCGACACCGGTGCCGACTTGATTGTTGCCATCATCGTTTTAGTGTATGTGATTTACCGTATCCGCAACCTGTTGGGTGGCGGTGGCTTTGGTGGGTTCGGTGGCGGCGGTGCTTACACTGGCACATGGGGCAGCCCGTCGTCATGGAGCCATTCGTCAGGCTCATCGGGGGGCGGCGGCTTTGGCGGCTTTGGCGGCGGCTCCTTCGGCGGAGGCGGAGGAGGCGGCTCCTGGTGAGCAATGTCGATTTCCCGCTTTTGCAGCCCGCCCACCAGTTAACCACAGGATAAAGACATAAGGTGGGTTTTCTAAATTGCAAAAATGAGATGAATGGTTTTGGACGTCTTGGGTTGCTTGCTGGCATCTTTTGCCTCAACTACTTGAACCGTAGCCCGCTACTGGTTGTAGAATCTGCACACGCTCGGCATCGCCCAAGTAAGCTTGGCGTTG
>JAFSYB010000044.1 GCA_017443765.1 Muribaculaceae bacterium
TCATGTTAAGGTGGGTTCTATAAATTGCAAAAATGAGATGAATGGTTTTGGACGTCTTGGGTTGCTTGCTGGCATCTTTTGCCTCAACTACTTGAACCGTAGCCCGCTACTGCTTCGCGCAGCTTGAGACAAAATTTACTCAGTAATCAATCCCAATACGACTCAAGCAATTTATAGAACCCACCTTAAAGATTCAGCCCAGGCAACTATTGCCCGGTTCCTTATACTATATGCGCGTGTAGCACAGCGGCAAGTGCGCCGGCCTGCCAGGCCGGGGACGACGGTTCGATTCCGTTCTCGCTCACTTTCACGCTACCGATTCCCGATTGTCGCAAATCCAAGCGGCAACCCCAACAACACAGTTTGCTGTTGGGGTTGCGCTTTTTGTTGCTTGCCGTCAGCGTGCAAGCCGCATCGGGCCTGGCAGCGTCGGCTATCAGTAGTTGAAGCTGCTCCCCCCCAGGAACTCGCGCAGCAGGCTGGTGCTGGGGATGTCTTTCTCGGCCAGAGGCTCGAAATAAGCCAGGAAGCGCAGCAGGCGGTTGGCCTCGGCATACTCGGGCACGCTGGAGGGCACCCGGCGCAGCAGCGGCTCGGCGTGCTGGCGCATCACCGCCAGCTCGAAGAGCAGCGACGAGTTGAACGTGGCATCGGCATTCTCCTGAAAGGGGAAAATCCACTTCTCCTCGCCGCGGCGCACGCTCGGCCATCGCGCAATGGTGTCTTGCGCATTGGAGCCGCGGTACTTGGCATCGCGAATGATGCGCCGCAGCAGCCGCGTGTCGCTGGTCGACACCCAGTTGTGGTCGTCGATGCTCAACGTGGTCAGCGCACTCACATACAGGCGAAACTTGAGGTGCTCGGGAATGTGCGGGGTGAGGTCGGGGTTCAGGCCGTGAATGCCCTCGATGAGCAGAATCTCGTTCTCCTCGAGCTTGAGTGTGTTGCCCCGGTACTCGCGCTGCCCGGTGGTGAAGTTGTAGGTGGGCATGTTCACCTCGCGGCCCGCTATCAGGTCGGCCAGGTCGGTGTTGAACTGCTCCAGGTCGAGGGCGTAGAGCGACTCGTAGTCATATTCGCCGCTCTCGTCGCGCGGCGTGAGGTCGCGGTTGACAAAATAGTTGTCAAGCTCGATCACCTTGGGCTTGATGTAGTGGGTGAGCAGCTGGATGGCCAGGCGCTTGCTCGAAGTGGTTTTCCCGCTCGACGACGGCCCGGCGATGAGCACCACGCGGGCATCGCCACGGTGGAAGCGCTCGGCAATGAAATAGGCGATTTTGTCAAACATCTTGTTGTGCAGTGCCTCGGCCACGGCGATGAGCAGTGAGGCGTACTTGTTGTGGACGGCCTTGTTGAGCGTGCCCACATCGTAGATGCCTATCACGTCGTTGAAGGCCACATAGTCGGTGAACGCCTTAAACATCTTCGGCATCTCGGTGCGCTGCGCGGGCACCGTGGGCTGCGTGCGCGAGGGCGGCAGCAGGAGCATTCCCTGTTCGTAGGGCTGGAGGTCGAACACGCGCAGCACCCCTGTGGAGGGAACCAGCGGGCCGTAGAAGCTGTCAATGGTGTCGCCAAGCTTGTAGTACACGGTGTACATCCCTCCCACCGATTCGAGCAAGCGCACCTTGTCGTTGAGTCCCTGCTGGCGGAACATCTCGATGACATCGGCGGTGAGCCGCTCACGACGCTGGAAGATGATGTTCTCGTCCACAATCTCGCGCATGCGCTGCTTGATGGCCTGCACGGCCGCTGGCGTGAGCTCCTGCTCGTCGTGCTTGAGCTTGCAGTAGAAGCCGCCCGAGATGGCGTGCTCGATGTGCAGCCGCTTGCCCGGGAACAGGTCGCGAACCGCCTTGTAGAGCACCATGCACAGCGAGCGCACGTACACGCGCTGCCCAAAGGAACTGGACATTCCCACAAACTCCACATGCTTGGGGCCGTAGACCGGGTAGCGCAAGTCCTCGCACTTGTTGTTCACCAGGGCGCACAGCGCCTCAAACCCCAGGCGCCGCTTGAGCGTGTTATAGACGCTAAACAGCGTTTCGCCGCCGTCGATGGGGATGTACTCACCCGTATTTTTGCAAAAGATTTTCAGTTCGTCGGTCATTGCAAGTATGTATTGATTAGCAAACTGCAAAATTACTAATAAAAAACATTCACCACACCACCCCAAAGCGTTTTTTCACGCTTTTTTAGCCTCTGCCGGAAAACACAAGGGGGTCACACTGTTAATTATTGCAAACATTTATTCCCATAATATAAACCCAGCGTTAATGTTGGCGGTTTTCGCTTGGGTATTGAAAAAGAATGTGTAAATTTGTCCGTTTATTACACCTCGCCGCGCAAGGGCGGGCGTGGCCTATTGCAAAATACTGAAACAAAAACAAATACTAAACAAAAATGTCATTATGAAGAAACAACTACTGCTTGTGTTGTTTTCCCTCCTGGCGGTGCTGGGCTATGCCCGCACAGTGACCGGCGTGGTGACGCAGGCCTCTGACGGCGAGCCCATCATCGGGGCCACCGTGCAGGTGCACGGCACCAGCCGGGGCACAGCCACCGACCTGGACGGAAAATACTCCATCGAAGCCAATGACGGCGATGTGCTCGACGTGTCCTACGTGGGCATGAACCCGGTTTCCATCAAGGTCACCGGCGGCAAGACGGTCATCAACATTGAGCTGACCGAGAACTCCCAGGTGCTCAGCGAGGTGGTCGTCACCGCCATGGGGCAGACCCAGGAGAAGAAGAAACTGAACTTTGCTGTGCAGCAGCTCGACAGCGAGCAGGTGACCGCCGGCGGCTCGACCAATTTCGCCAACTCGCTGCAAGGCAAGGTGGCCGGCCTGCAGGTGAGCACCACCGGCGGCTCGCCCAACGGCGACACACAGGTGATTATCCGCGCCATCTCGTCGATGAACCCATCGCAGAACAACGAGCCGCTGATGATTGTCGACGGCGTTGCTGTGAGCGGCCATGGCTCATCGCTGTCGGACATCAACCCCAACGACATCGAGAGCATGACCGTGCTCAAGGGCGCCGCCGCCTCGGCACTCTACGGCCAGGAGGCAGCCAACGGCGTAATCATGATCACCACCAAGAGCGGCAGCAAAGACGGCACCATCAAGGTGAGCACATCGGCCACCCTCGAGGTGAGCAAAGCCATGCGCGTGCCCAAGCTGCAATCCCGCTACACTCCGGGCACAAAGGGAATGTACAAGGAGAACAGCTCCACCGGCGGCTGGGGACCGCTCTTTGGCTCGAGCGACATCCTCTACGACAACCTGGGTGGCTGGCTCGGCACCGGCGTGATGCAGAAGTACGACGCTTCGGTATCGGGCGGCACCGAGAAATTCAACTCCTACGCCTCGGTTTCCTATATGGACAACCAGGGCACTATCGTCAAGGACTACAAGAAGCAGCTCACCGTGTTCCTTAAGGGCACCTACAAGCCCTCGAAGCAAGTCACCATCAATCTGCAGGCCAACGTGGTCAACTCGACCTATCGCGGCTCGGGAGGCATGATGTCGACAGTGTATAACTGGGGGCGCAACAAGGACATGAGCAACTACCAAACCCTGGAGGGGCATGTGAACTGGAGGGCGAAATACGACAACTGGGATGCCATGCTCGACACCGAGCGCATCAATGCCGGCACCTCGCCCTACTACAGCCGGTATAAAGACTGGGGGCGCAACGAGAACCGCCGCGTGATGCTGAACGGCTCCATCGCCTACGAGCCATTCAAGGACTTGGTGTTCACCGGCAAGGTGGGCTATGAGATGTCGAACTACCTCTACGACGGCTACACCATCCCGCGCATCTACGAGGGCGACCTCAACGACCCTAACGACCCCGATGTTGTGCAGGCATTAAGCTCGATGCAGGACAAATTTGGCTCCTACAGCTACAATCCCTCAAAGGGAGCCCAACTCATCACCCAGGGCTTGGTCACCTACCACAAGACCTTTGCCGAGGACTTTGGCTTCGACGCGCTGCTGGGTATTGAATATAAGGAATACGAGGGCACAAGCTCGAGCCTTTACAACGAGGCTTTCCAGCTTGGCGGCGAATACTACAGCTTCAACAACACCGACTTCAGCGTTGACCCCGAGACCCACAGCGCCCTGCTGATTTCCAACAAACCCACGGTGAGCCACACCGACTGGAACAAATTCGGTTACTACGGCGAGCTGCGATTCGACTACAAAGGCATGGCACAGCTGTCGGCCACCTACCGTCGCGACGGTTCCTCGCGACTGCGCCAGGCCTCGAAAACCATCTACTCCTATCCGTCAATCACCGGCGGTGTGATTTTCAGCGAGCTGTTCCACTTGCAAAACAAATGGTTCTCCTACGGCAAACTGCGCGGCAACTGGGCCAAGGTGGGTAAAGACTGCCCCGCCAACCTGTTCAGCGACACCTACAAACAGTGGGTGACCTTCCCCGACGGCGGCTACGGCGTGGATCCCACCCACTCCCGCGCCACCGACCTGGAGCCGGAGATGACCCGCTCGTGGGAAATCGGCGCCGACCTGCGCTTCTTCAACAGCCGCACCCGCCTCGACATTGCCTACTACTCCACCACGGTCACCAACCAAATTGTGAGTGTGCGTGTGTCGCCGGCATCGGGCACCATCCTTCAGACCCGCAACGAGGGTGCACTGGAAAACTATGGCGTGGAGGCCACCCTGCAGCAGGACATCTTCAAGGGTGTCGACTTTGACTGGACGGCGTTTGCCAATTTCTCGCTCAACCGCGGCCGCGTGAGGAGCCTGCCCGAAGACATCATTGAGATTCAGGGCACACAATATGGCGACATCTTCCCCGTGGCTCGCCTCAATGGCTCGTCGACGGGTCTCTCGGGAAAAGACTATGAGCGCGACCCCGACGGCAACGTGATTTGCGATGCCAACGGCTATCCCATCATCAGCCCGCAAAAAGGCGTGTACATCGGCAACCGCGAACCCGACTTCCTGCTCGGTATCGGCTCCAACTTCCGCTACAAGCATGCCACGCTGTCGTTCCTGATCGACGGCCGCTGCGGCGGAGATGTGGCCAATGTGACCGGGCGCAGCCTGATTACCAACGGCATGAACCACCTTTATGAGAAATACCGCAACCGCGAAATCGTGTTCAAGGGCGTGCAGGCCGTCACCGCCGACGACGGCACCACCACCTATGTGCCCAACACCACACCCGTGGTGCTCGACCAAAACTTCATCAACACCTACTACCAGGTGTCGAGCAACTTTATCGAGGACGGTTCCTACATCCGCCTGAGCTATGTGACGCTGGGTTACGACTTCACCCACCTGTTCAAGAAGACCTGGGCGGTGAAGGGACTCAACCTCACCATCACGGGCCGCAACCTGTTCCTGCTCACCAAGTACACCGGCAACGACCCCGCTGTCCTGGCTTCGACAGCAGGCGGCCCTGGTGGATATGGCGTGGACAACTACGGCGTGCCGGCCTCGAGGAGTTTCAATTTCAATGTGAAAGCAACCTTCTAATCTCACAACCACTATGAAAAAGTTCAAATATATCGGCTTGGCCCTGCTGGCCAGCCTGGCCATGACGAGCTGCACCGACATTCTGGACCAGAACGTCAACCCCGATGCAGCGCACGAGATTGATGCCAAGGTGGGACTGCCCGTTCTGGTGTTCTATGCACAGCAGATTGTGTACGACCACTCGGAATACTACGCCTACTTCTCGCAGATGCTCACCACCGGCGGCAAGAGCTCGGTGGGTGCCTACTCCTACAAATGCGAGCAGGAGATGCTCACCATGAACCGCCACCCGATGTGGCGCCGCCACTTCTACGACATCGGAAAGAACTCGCTGAACCTGGTGAACAACAGCAAGGCCATCAACTCGCCGAACTATGAGCTGATTGCCCGCACCATCATGCTGATGAGCACCCAGCTCACCACCGATGCCTTTGGCGATATGCCGCGCACACAGGCCTACCTGGTCAACGCACCCACCTACGACACCCAGGAGTCTATCTACGCCTGGATGTTCCAGGAGTGCGATGACCTGATTGCCATGTACGAAGACCCGGCAATCACCGAGAACGTGAACAACCAGCCCATCACCCAGAGCATTGACCGCGTTTATGGCGGCGACCTGGAGAAATGGAAAGGGCTGGTGTATGCCGTCAAAGCCCGTCTGCTGCTGCGCAACATTCCCAACATTGACCGCAGCCCGGCCATGTGCCAGAAAATCGTTGATGCCGCCGACCAGGCCATCAACCAGTGGCGCAAGGGCGACCTGCTCTACGGCGCATGGTTCGGCAACGAGCCGCGTTACAATTTCGATGGCGGCACAGGCACGCAGAATGCCGTGTGGAGCGTGGCACAGCCCGTGATCAACTCCTGGGAATCGCGCGGAAACCTGCTCAGCAACGCCATCCCCTCGAAATTCTTCATGGTTGACCTGCTGGGCGTGAGCTCGCCCGACAACGAGTCGACCTGCGGCGTGTTTGGCGGCGACGGAGGCAAGCACGACGGCTGGGCCACCGACCCACGATGCGGACTGCTGATGATTGCCCGCACCGGCCCAAACACCGCATCGAGCACACAGGAACGCATCAAGATGCGCTACCTGGAGAACAACATCGGCATGGGTTCGAGCTACAAAATTGCCAACTATCCCAACCTGTATATGGGAGCCTACGCAGGCGCTGCCGACTGCTACAACCCCATCTTCACCATGGAGGAGCTTTACTTCATCAAGGCCGAGGCCCTCTACTGGATGGGGCGCAAAACCGAGGCCTGCGCACTGGCCAAGGAGGCCACCGAATGGAACATCAAGCGCCACCTCGACTTCTTCCAGAAACAGTACCCCAACAGCAGTGATGACATGAACTATCCCGGCAACGCCATGGCCGGCGGCAAGCCCGGCTACGAGCGCAAGGAAGGCTGGGACTACCAGATGGACGCGTTCATGAACAATGCCGAGAACTGGACCGAAAGCGTGGGGCGTGGCGGAAAGGTGACCCGCACCTACAATGTGCACCGTGTGACCGACCGTGGCAACAAGCACTGGTTCTTCAACCCCAGCGAGTTCAGTCTGAGCGACCTCATGCAGCAGAAGTACATCGCCATGTACCTGCAACCCGAGCAGTGGACCGACATGCGACGCTACCACTACAGCAACAACCGCAACAAGTACGGCATCGGCGACAACAACGAGATTGTCTATCCCACCCTGCGCAGGCCCTACAACCTCTATGCGGCATACTGGATTGACGGCCTCACCGAGGCTGAAAAAGAGAACACTTGGATTCAGCGACTGAACTACGACCCCGAAACCGAGGAGAAGTACAACCGCAAGGAGCTCCAGCGCCTGGGCGCCTACAAGAACTACAAGTGGCTCCAGGAGCCGATGATTTGGGCACACGCCTACGGCGAGGTGACCTCTCTCACCGGCGAATGACGATAGCCCCGAAAATGCCCTTGAAAGCCACAAGGCCGACATCAAGGGACTTATCCAAATCTAACATCTAAAAAAATTAACATCTAAACAAGATGAAAATGAAACTCAATAAATCATGGGCAATTGCGGCCGTGGCTGCACTGGCGTTCAGCTCGTGCGCCGTGCACGACCCATTTGCCGACAACATGGAAATCGGCCAAATGCTGCCCACCGTTGACTGGGAGCAGAACTCGGTGCTCGTCAAGGCCGGCAACTATGCCACATTCAAGGCCAAGTACTACACCACGGGCGAGGCCGCCGTGGACCACAGCGAGGTGTGGGCGCTCGTCAAGCGCAGCCAAACCGCCGAGGCCACCAGCAAGCTCACCTCGTCGCTGGCCTACACCAAGTCAATCGGCACCACCGACACCGTACGAAGCCTGCAGCAGATGGATTCTTTCGACCACAGCAAGGCCGAGTGGGACGGACACGAGTATGTGCTTACCGACTCCTTCCCCACCTCGCGCACCCTGGCACCGCTGGCCTGGAACACACCAGCCGACTGGGACAACGAGAAATTCACCCAGTACTACCCCGCCACGTTCAAGCAGGAGTTTGTCGACCACATGGTCACCTACCTCACACGCGACAGCGCCTACTACAACGACCTGCGGAACATCTACATCAAATACGACTTCACGGCCGAGCAGTTCCAGGCACTCAACGCCAAATACGGCGTGGACTTCCCCACCGTCACCGAGAGTGACCAAAAGAGCGACGCCTGGTTCACCACCACCGAGGTAGACCACTACTATTACGAGGCGGTGGAGAACGGCGTGACCGTGGTCAAGGAAATTGCCACCCTCGACGACATTCCCGCCGGGGTCGACCCCACCAAGGTGTTTGAGGTCTACAAGTCCTCGCCATGGCTCATGTGCCGCTACAGCGACGACGTGGGCGGCAAGCTCACCTACGTCAGGCGCGAGTATATGCCCTACTGGAAAGAGCTCATCAGCTCCATCCCGTTCGAGCAGTGGATTTACAACTCGGCCGACAAGACCTACACCGTCAATTTCACGCGCAGCTATTCCATCATCCCGGAGTTCCGCGTCTATGACACCAATGGCAAGTATGGCCGCACCACCGACAACAAGGAAGTGACCCTCAACTAATTTCAAGAACCAAGGAACAAGAGCCAGGACCTGGCTTGCAAACTTGTTTCTCTAACAACACCGAAACTATGAAATTACTCAATAGACTTTCACTGCTGGCCGTGATGTTGCTGTCGCTGGCCGCCTGCGTGGACAAGGAGCCCGACTACGGCAACTTCCCGGGCAAGGATGTCGATTTCACCTACAATGTTGACGGCGATGAGTACGCCCTCGACTTCTATGTGGTGTCGACCATCCAGTTCAACAACACCTCGGCCAAGTCCGGAACACCGCACTGGGACTTCGGCGACGGCACCTCCAGCACCGAGGCCAGCCCCAAGCACAAATACCACGAGGCCGGCCTCTACAAGGTCTCGCTCACGCTCGACGGCGTGGGCACGCGCACCTATCCGCTGCTCATCTACGACATCGCTCCCATTGTGAGCGTCACCGAGCAGAGTGCGCCCACCGTGGTCATCAACGACGTCACCGTGCACCTGGGCATCGAGCTGCCCAACCCCGAGAACCTGGAGTGCGCCTACGAATGGACCTTCCCCGAGGGTACCATGACCGCCGACGGCACGCCCATCACCACCTTCAAGGGCGCCGACCCGGGCGACCTCAAGTTCCGCAACATTGGCTCGCAGCGCATCGAGCTGAAGACCTATTTCGATGTCAACGGCGAGAACCGCCGCCTGCAGGACTCTTACGTCAACGTGCAGGTGGGCTCCAGCACGCCGGCTCCCACGCTCTACTACGCCGAGCTGGGAGGCAACATCAAGGCATACAAGCTCATCAACGAGGAAGACCTGCCCCAAGGGTCGAAGAACATGCCCTTTGACATGGGTGTGAGTTCGGGCAACATGCCCACCACGCTGGTGTTTGCCGTCGAGAAAACCACCACCGACGAGGGAGTCACCGAGCAGGACAATGTTTATATCCTGGACTGCGGCAAGCAGTACTACTACGTCAACGATGAGAATGGCACACTGGGCGACGGCAAGATTACAGTCATGAGTGCCGACGGCACCAACGTGAACGTGATGATTACCAACGTGGGGCAGCAGGCCTTCAACGACCCCTTCCAGGGATTCGCCGACGACACTTACCTCTACTACACCGACCGCAACACGGGCATCCGGCGCATACCCCTGAGCACGCGAGGCGAGGTGGAGCAGACCGAGTTCCACAGCACGGCAGGCTATTTCGTAATCAACAACCAGCTCAGCTACTACGGACAGGGCATTGCCTATGGTGCCATCCACACCGGCATCTACATCGACAAGAGCGGCATGTTCTGGTGGGGTAAGAACTACTCGGGCTACGGCATCTACCGCTTTAGCGTGAGCGACATCGGCAAGACGGCCGCCGGTACACCCGTGCCGCACCCCGTCGTCCTCGCCACCACGCAGCCGCGCGCCTTCACGCTCGACGAGGACCTGGGCAACCTCTACGTGTGGATGACCAAGGGCACCACACCCGGCGTGGGATTCACTCACTACAAGATTCCCGCGCTCGACAAGACCGTGGAATACCCCGACTTCGAGAAGTTCATCGAGATGGATGCCGACCCCATCAACACCACCGACGCCGAGGGCGTCTACACCACGCAGATGGCCGTCGACCACAATGATGCCGACCACCGTGTCTACTTCGGCTTCCGCGCCGCTGCCAGCGAGAAAAACTATCAGACTGGCCTGAGCTTCTACAACCCCACCACCGGAAAAATCCAGTGCTTTCATGGCAACAGCGACAAAATCCTGGGTGTTTGCATCAACCCGCGCTTGACACAACTTTTTTAATGAATGAGCACTTTTAGAATCCTGTTTGCCGCCGCACTCATCGGTGCGGCGGCACTTGCCGCCAACGCCGACGACGATGTGGTGCGCACCACCAACGGCACCGTGGGGCAGCTCGAGGACGACATCCGTTACCACGAGGACGTGGTGCAGGACTGCCAGGACAGCATTGCCGCCGTGGAGGCACGAATCACCGTGCTGCGCGAGCACCTCGACAGCCTGAACGCCGTGGTCAAGGACGTGAAAAGCCAAATCACCGCTCTCGAAAAGGAAAAGAAAGCCTACGAGCGCGACATCAAGGCCGCCACCAAGGCACGCAAGATGACGTTTGCCTCACGCGACAACCTCGTCTTTGACCAGCAGGTGAGAGACGTGCTGTGCGCACCCTACAACAAGCTCGACGTGGAAACCGCCCTGCGAAGCGCCGAGGGCATGGAAACCAAGGAAGTAATCGACAAGATGGAACTCGTGCGCAACTACGGCCGTTACACCCAGGAACTGCGCGACTTTATGGAGAAGCAGCGACCCACCTTTGCCAAACTCAACTGGGCCACGCAGGCCGCCGACAGCGAAAACACCAAGAAATTCCACAAGGCTCTCAAGGGATTGAGCTACTACAAAATCTACGAGAAAGGCATGAAGAATGCCAAGAACCCCTCAATCCCCTACCTCGACAAGGTGATTGAGGAAATCCTCGTCCTTGAGCGACAGGGCTTCAATAGCCGGCTGCAATTCGACAAGGTGGTCGACAAGCTCTACGGCAAATGAAAAAGTGAAAAGGAATGCCGGGCTGCGGTAAACTCATCGAGTTCCGGGCAGTCTAAACGACAAACAATCAACGACCACAACGACATGAAGACGCTAAGATTCTATATGCTGCTCATGGTGCTTGCCGTGGCAAGCGCACTCGGAGCAAAGGCGCAGGTGCTGCGCGACGCCGACTTCAATGCCATCGGCCGCATCTCGCCCAACGGCCTGGTGCGCGATGCCAACGCGCACACCCTCGGCTCGTTTGAGCCCGACGGCGCCGTCAAGGACAAGGCCGGAACCGTGGTGGGACGCATCCAGCGGCTCGAAATCTTCGACACCGACGGCAAGCGCGTGGGGTACATCAACACCGACGGCACCGTGCGCAACGGTGAGAGCAACGAGCTGGGCTCCATCAACATCAGCGACGGCAAGGTCACCGATGCCGAGCACCGCGTGCTGGGCTACGCACGGGGAATCCGGGTCGACTGGATTGCTTGCTACTTCTTCTTCGACTTCTTCAAGAAAAACTGACGCCACGTCGCCACGTCCCTGACGCCGAATAAGGAATCCGGGTTTTCCGGGGAATCACACGTGCCTGCCACGCATTGCGACACGTGGATTCCCCGGGAATCCCGGATTTTTTTGAAGCCATAGCCCCCCATAGCCGGTCCGCATCTTGCAGAAAACCGCCGGTACTGGGAAGAAATAGTGACAAGGGAGCGCACGGTGGCCACAGATGGGGATGTGAGCTACGTAAGAAAAGAACCTGCACCGGAGCTTGTTGCACAGGCAAGCGGGAGTTTGGGGTATATAGCAGCGACCGGGATTATACTGATGTCGCTTTCAATTCAGACAACGCAGGGCTTAAAGCTGCTCACATCCATCATACTTTTGATAAAAACAAAGGTTGGTATGAAGAACGAGTAAGAGATATCGTGAAGGCCACAGCGTGATACTGGAAGCGGAGGACCATACGACTTACAAAATGAGGAATAAAGAAGGGTTATGGGATGGACGCCCGTTTGAGATAGCAGGTGCGGAACGTTGCACTGCTCAAAAGATCAGAAACGCGCTCAAGCATTGTGCAAAGAATCCAAACGTTGAAGTGGCTATAATTCTCTTGCCGGAAGTCTGCGACCCAAGGAATACGAAACGGCATTAATCTGTTCAACGGATTAAAAGGTACTACACAATGGAAAGAGTTCAGTCAGATTGTATTGATGTATAAAGACCACATACTATAAAAAAAGCCACATTTACGGTGTAACTGTGGCCTTAATGAATAAAGGACGTGTCTCTTAAGCGTTTGCACAAATCCTTTACACCGCAAAATTAATATTTCTTTCTCGTACCCACAAAATTTTATTCAACTTTTTTGCGTGTAGTCGGCAAATTTTCAGGTCTGTCGCCTTTCGCATCATCTTTCTTACAAGCTTTCAAGGATTGATTCGTACATCGCGATGCACTCAATTACCTTGCAAAACTACTCTCTCTTGTCGGGCGCGAGGCTCTTGCCGACGCTCATTGCGATGCACATAGCCTCGTGTGATGCATCGAAGAACGTGCGCTTGTTCCTGCGGACAAACGGCAGTTCCACCTCAACGATTTGTCGCGAATTGTCACATGATGTTGCCATATTAGTATGCGCTTTTTATAAAAACATCGGCACAAGCCGGCTTTTTTCGGATGCTTACGCCGGTCCGAGGCCGCCCCGCGACAGCCAGAATCGACTAATGGCGGAATTTTGCCGACAAACCTTGCGAAATGGTGGCATTTTTCCATTTTGGGGCGACGCGGGTTGTACCTAAAGGCATTTTTGGGCCGCCAAAGTATATTTTTGCTGAAAAAATTAGGGAACATTAAAAAAAATATGTAACTTTGCGGCCATATCTGAAAGGCTGGATGTGATTTCTGGCGCGTTCAGGTTTGATGAAACTTCCTCGGCAGGCGCCACGTGTGCCGCCGGGTTGACTGATTAACCGACAGGAGAAAACTTTATTAAAATCTTGGTTTATTTTAAAATTATAGTTTTATGAAGAGACTGTTAACATTTTTGCTGGTCTTGTGCCTGTTAGCAATAACAGCGCAAGCTCGCGTCATCAAGGGCGTGGTGGTTGCCGGCCCGGAGGCTGAGCCTCTGATTGGCGCCACGGTCACGCCTGTGGGTGGCGGCAATGGAACGGCCACCGACCTCGATGGCTCGTTTACGCTCAATGTGGGCGACAATGTAAGGTTGCTCACGGTGTCTTACATTGGCTACCAGACGAAGGAGGTGGCCATTTCCGACAACATGCGCATCGTGCTCGAAGAGGGTGACAACACCCTTGAGGAGGTGGTGGTGACCGCCATGGGCATCAAGCGCAGCGCGAAAGCCCTGGGCTACTCGGCCACGGCCGTGAAGGGCGATGAAATTACCGCCACACGCACCAACGACATCATGTCGTCGCTGGCCGGCAAGGTGGCCGGTGTGCAGATTGCCGAATCGTCGAGCGACCCCGGCTCGTCGAAGTCGGTCATCATCCGTGGTGTGAGCTCGCTCTCGGGCAACAACCAGCCGCTCTACATCGTGGACGGCGTGCCCATGAACAACTCGGCCACTTTCAGCGACGACGGCCTGAACAGTGGCTACGACTTTGGTAACGGCGCCAGCGCCGTCAACCCCGACGACGTGGAAACGATGACCATCCTCAAGGGTGCCGCCGCAACGGCCCTGTACGGCAGCCGCGCCGGCAACGGTGTGATTCTGATTACCACCAAGAAAGGTGCCAAGCAGGCCAAGGGCGTGGGCATTGAGTACAACGGCGGCCTCCAGTGGGAGAGCGTGCTGCGCCTGCCGCAGACGCAAGACTCTTTCGGTATGGGTTGGTATGGCGACAAGACCGACATTGAGAACGGCTCGTGGGGACCCGAGTTCGACGGCTCGATGCTACGCTACGGCTGGATTTACAACAACAGCCAGAAGATGAAGAGCTATGTGCCCATCAAAAACAATATGAAGGACTTCTTCGACACGGGCTTCCGCTTCAACAACTCGTTGAGCTACAACGGCGCCACCGACAAGAGCACCTACTACCTGTCGCTCTCGCAAATCAGCGACAACGGTATCGTGCCCACCAGCGCCGACAGCTATAACAAGTACACCTTCTCGCTGCGCGCCAGCCACCAGGAGGGGCATGTGAAGTTCTCGACCTCGTTGAACTACGCTTTCCAGCGCAACAAGTTCGTCACCACGGGCCAGGGCATCACCACGATGTACAACGCCATCATGCAGACCCCGCGCGACATCTCCATCGCCGAGCTCAAAGACCTCGACGACCCATTCAACTCGCCGGGTTACTACTATACCCCCTACGGCATCACCAACCCGTACTGGATTCTGGAGAACTACATGAACAAATATGAGCAGGAGCGCTTCTACGGCAACTTCGAGATCAACTACGACTTCCTGAAGTACTTCAACCTGAACTACCGCTTCGGTATGGACTCAAACACGGGTCAGCACGACATGGGCGAGCCCAACCTGAACACGCTGTTCGCCGGCACGCCCAACTGGGACGACAACCTGTCGAAGCAGACGGGCTTGGTGAGCCAGCAGACGAGCCGCCGCCGCGAGATGGACCACAACCTGATGCTCACCTACGACCAGCAGATTAACCACGACTGGCGCGTGAACGCCAGCATCGGCTTCAATGGCAACGAGCGCCGTTACTCCCACCTCTACGGCAAGGTGACCAACCTGACCATCCCCACCTGGTTCAACATGAGCAACAGCGCCGAGATTCCCACCGTGGAGCAGTACCAGTGGAAGCGCCGCTACTTGGGTGTTTACGGCACCGCCGAGGTGGACTACAAGAACTTCCTGTTCCTGACGCTGAACCTGCGCAACGACTGGTCGTCGACGCTGCCCAAGGGCAACCGCTCGTTCTTCTATCCCGGCATCACGGCCAGCTTCCTGTTCAGCGAGCTGCTGTCGGCCGATGCCCGCGAGACGCTCAGCTTTGGTAAGCTGCGCGCCGCTTGGGGTAAGACCGGTAACGATGCCAGTGTGTACATGACCAACTCGGTCTATGCCCAGGCCTTGGCCAACTCGAGCGGCTGGGCCGACAGTGCCTTCCCGTTCACCAAGACGGGCACCAATGCCTACAGTGCCGGCAACACGCTCGGCAGCCAGAACTTGAGCCCGGAGATGACCACCGAGGCTGAAATCGGTATTCAGTTGGCTTTCTTCCAGAATCGCCTGTCGTTCGATGCCAGCTACTACAACCGCAACACCGACAAGCAGATTTTCTCGCTGAACATGGATCCCGCCACGGGTTACACCGCCCAGAACATGAACCTGGGTAAGGTGAACAACAAGGGTGTCGAGTTGCTCATCAACGCCACGCCCGTCAAGATTGGCGACTTCTCGTGGGATGTGAGCTGGAACTTCACCAAGAACAAGAGCAAGGTCATCAGCCTGCCCGAGGAATTGGGCGGCATTGCCCAGATTTACGGCTTCACGGGCGGCACGGGTATGTACGCCATCGAGGGCGAGCCCATCGGCGTGTTCAAGGCCTACGTGCCCATGCGCACCGACGACGGCAAGATTATCTGCGACAGCAAGGGTCTGCCCATCCAGAACCCCGAGCAGCAGATTGTGGGCGACATGAACTACAAGTACCAGATGGGTTTCGGCACCACGCTGCGCTACAAGGGCGTGAGCCTGAGCGCCGCACTCGACATCCGCAAGGGTGGTGTGATGTTCTCGCGCACAGCCGACATCATGTACTTCACCGGCAACGCCATCCAGACGGCCTACAACCACCGCAACCCGTTCATCGTGCCCAACTCGGTGCAGCAGATTGACACCGATGCCGACGGCAACCCCGTCTACGGCGAGAACACCACGTTCCTCACCCCGTCCACGATGTTCACCTACTGGGATGCCGGCGGCGACCAGCTCGACGCTGCTTACCTGCTCGACAAGAGCTATGTGAAGCTCCGCAGCGTGGTCCTCAACTGGGACCTCCCCAGCAAGTGGTTTGCCAAGACTTTCCTCACCGGTGTGAGCATCTCGGCCTTTGGTAACAACCTGTTTGTGTGGACTCCCAAGAGCAACACGTTCATCGACCCGGAAATCACCTCGTTTGGTAACGACCTCGAGGGTAACTTTGGTGAGTACTCGGCCAACCCCAGCTCGCGCAAGTTCGGTTTCAACTTGAAGGTTAAATTCTAATCGCACTAAATCGTAACAACTATGAAAAAGATATTGTTATTTACCGCCGCAGCCGGCCTGCTCGCCCTGTCATCGTGTGACCTCGACATCAACGACAACCCCAACTACCCCACGGGCAGCGACGTGACTGTTGACTTGATGTTCCCCGCCGTGGAGAACGCCGTGGCCGACGTCGTGGGCGACCAGATGTTTAACTATAGCGGCTTCTTCGCACAGTATTTCGAGCAGATGCCCGAGGCAAACCAGTACAACGACCTTGCCGAGCTGCATCTCGACGAGGGCTCGAACCTCTTTGACCGTTGCTACCGCAACCTTTATGCCGGCGCGCTCCAGGACATTGAGGACATCCTGAGCCGCGACAACAACACCAGCGACATTTTTGCCTGCAAGGTGTTGCGTGCCTACGCCTTCCAGCTGTTGGTCGACAACCTGGACCAGGCTCCGTACACCGAGGCACTGAAGGGCAGTGCCAACAGCCAGCCCAAGTGGGACGAGGGCAAAGACATCCTGGCCGGTGTCTACACCGAAATGGATGATGCCGAGAAGAACCTCACCGGACAGGTGATGGACCTCACCGACCCCATGCTCAGCAAGAACATGGACCAGTGGCGCGGCTTTGCCAACGCCCTGCGCCTGCGCATCTGTATGCGCATGATTGCCGCCGGTGTTGATGCCGCCGGCTATCAGGCCAAGGCCCAGGCACTGGTGAGCGCCAACAAATTCTTCACCGGCGACATCACCTGGAATGTGTACAGCAACAGCGAGGGGCAGTTCAACCCCTGGTTCCAGGCCAACTACAAGCGCCTGGCCGCCAACATCGTGGCTGCTTATCCGTTTGTGAGCTACCTCAAGGCCACCGCCGACCCGCGCATCAGCTACGCCATCAACACCAACGAGGCTGGCGAGTATGTGGGCCAAATGCCCGGCGGCAAGGTGCCCTCGAAGACGTGGAACGGCGGCGACTGGAAGAACAAGGACGTGAGCGCCATCAACGGCGCCCCGGCGCAGAGCATGCCCATCTACCTGTTCACCCAGAGCGAGCTTCAATTCCTCATCGCCGAGGTGGAGCTCAAGTTCAACAACAACGCTGCCGCCGCCAAGGCCGCATACGAGGCCGCCGTCAAGGCCGACTTTGCCTCGCGTGCCGTGGACGGCGCCGACGCTTTCCTGGCCACCAACGCCGCCAGCTGGGACCGTGCCGCCGACAAGGCCAAGCTCATCGCCATGCAAAAGTGGGTCGCATTCTTCTACCGCAACCACATGGAGGCTTGGAGCGAAATCCGCCGCACCGACATTCCCGCCACCAGCGACAAGGCCGCTGCCGACATCTTCAAAGATCCCACCATCTACAACGCCGGCGACATGATTGTGCCAGCCACCAACTACATCGTGGCCGGAGGCCTGTGCAAGCGCGTGCCCTATCCGCAAATCGCACGGCAGCTCAACAGCAACACACCCGATGCCAAGCTGCTGAGCGACCGCGTGTTCTGGGACAAGAACTAAGAGTTGGATATGACCAATCAGGATTTTTAGCCTAACATCTTACATCTCATCATTTAATAGAGTAAAACACTATGAAAAAGATATTTATGTATGCAGCAGCCTTGTTGCTGAGTTCGGTCGCTTTCACCTCGTGTAGCGACAGCAACGACGAGCTCACCGACTCCAAGCTCACCAACTATGTGGTGCTCGAGGTGCAAGGCGATGAATTTGTCGCGCTGCCGCTCGGCACGAGTTATGTCGATGCCGGCTGCAAAGCCACGCTCGACGGACAGGATGCCGCCTCGCGCCTGGTCACCGAGGGCGTCGACGAGGTTGACGAGAACACCATCGGCTTCTACGAAATCACCTATTCGGCCGTGAACGACGATGGCTTCCCCATCTCGGCCAGCCGCACCGTGTGCGTCTACGACCCATCTATCACCCTGAACATCGAGGGCAAGTACAACACCGATATGGCCGCCACGATGTACCTGGGCAAGATGAACGATGTCAAGGACTGGTATCCCTTTGCCGACTGGGCTGCCGGCTACGGCAACACCAGCCAGTGCGAGGGTATCACATTTACGCAAATTGTGCCCGGCATCTTCTACTGCAACGACCTGCTCGGTGGTTGGTACTGGCAAATCCGCGGCTATGGCACCAGCTATGCCATGACGGGCTACGTGAGTGTGGACAACGATGGCAACGTGGAGCTCATCAGCAGCTACATCCCCGGCTGGGGCGACGGCCTCGACTACATCGAGGAGGCAAAGTACGACACGTCCACCAGCACCATCAGCTACAGCCTGTGCTATGCCGGACAAATCTACATGAAGCCTGTGATGACGAAAGTTTCCGATTTATAATTGATAAATGGAGGACCAAACTATGAAGAAATATATTTTTATGATTGCAGCGTTGCTCACGCTGGGCGTGGCCGCGGTGTCGTGCGAAACGATGACCAACGAGCCCGAAGGCGGCAACAAAATCGGCGACATGGCCGGCCACTGGACAGTCACCGTTGACGCGATTGACGCGCAAGGCAACATCCTCTACGAGGATCCCTATGGCATGGGCGAGGTGGACATCAACACCTACGCCACCGTGAACGATGAAACCGACAAGATGTGGCTCTACGACGGCTCGTTCTACGGCCTACAGCTGCTGGTTCCCATTGATTTGGCCGCCCGCACCTTTGAGGTCGAGAATGTCCCCTACGATTTAGTCGAAACGGGAATGACGACCCTCAAGGGCAAAATCATGCCCAAGGCCGGCAAGAACCTCCACGGCGTGGCCGTCGACAGCATCTGCGTCGAGGCCACCTTCAGCGACGATCCCAACGGCCTCATTTGGCGCTATTCGGGAATCCGCTACCAGGGTTTCACCGAGTAACAAGGTTCTCAGTCATCGGTCTTCGGTGAAAACTGATTGCTGAGACACAACATCAGCTCCCCGGCTCAAAGGTCTTGAGCCGGGGAGCTTTTTCGTTGTCAACCGCCCATGCGTTGCTCCGCCAAGTCCTGGCGCACTTTGCCGGCGGTAGCCCGCTATCGTCGCGAGCAAAACGACGGCAGCTCCACAACGCGCCGATTGGCGCCATGGAGCTGCCGAGCCGGAAATCGATGGCGTCAGCCGCAGTGGAAGTAGCGGGTGACGAGTTTTTGCAGTTCCTTGGGGTTGCCGTGCACGTCGGTGCGCAGGGTGGTGTCGTTGAAGGCCCGCAGGGCGGCGGTGATGCCGTCGATCATTGCCGGGCTGAACACGCCGTGCTGCTCAAAGACACCGCGGCACTGCTCCAGGCAGGCGGCGCTGGCCACGCAGCAGTCGGGCAGCTGCGCCAGCTGGTTGAGTACCTTGGCGTTGGCGCGGTCGTGGATGTTCACGTTCACGTAGGTGCGCTCGGCCACCTCGAGGGCATCGGGCATCTCAAAGCCATGCCGGCAGGCCACGCACAGTCCGGCAATGAGCTGGTAGACGTCGGCCGAGCCGTCGGGCGAGCGCATCTCCACCGTCTGCTTGATGCTGGTGTCGAAGTTCGTGGGCACCTCGGCGGGGTTTGCCTGCGCGCTCATGTCCACGCCTGCCGTCCAGCCCAGGGGCACACGCACCAGCACCGAGCGGTTGCGGTCGCCCCAGCACACGTTGGTGGGAGCCTCCTGATGCGGTACCAGGCGGAAGTAGCTCATCGGGTTCTTGTTGCCGAAAGCGGTGATGGCCGGAGCCAGGTCCATCATGCCGGCAATCATGCGGCGCGCCTCGTCGCTGAGCTTGCCGTCGCGCACCATCATGTTGCGCCCGTCCTTCACCATGCGCATGTGGATGTGCAGGCCGCTGCCAGCCTTGCCCACCGTGATTTTCGGGGCGAAAGTCACGTTCAGGCCGTACTGGTAGCCCAGGTTGCGGATAATCCACTTGGCAATGGTGAGCTGGTCGGCGGCCTGCTCGGCGGGCACCGGCAGGAACTCAATCTCGTTCTGCTCGTAGGTGAGGCCGTCCTGCGAGAAGTTGCCCACCTCGCTGTGGCCGTACTTGATTTGACCGCCGGCCTGCGCGATGTACTTCATGCACATCTGCCTGAACTCGCCCTGCTTGGCGTACGGGCCGCTCTCGTGGAAGCCGCGCTGGTCGATGGTCGGGAACTCCTCCTCCTCCTCGGTAATCACATAGTACTCCAGCTCGCCCATGGCGTGGAACTCCATGCCCGTCACCTCGCGGAACGCCTCGCAGGCCTTGTGCAGCGTCTGCTCGGGCGCGCTCGCCAGCGGGTTGCCATCCTTGTCGAAGTAGGCACACAGCATCGTGAGCGTGGGCACCTGGGCAAACGGGTCGCGAAAAGCCGTGCTAAAGCGCGGCAGCACATACAAGTCGCTGCTGCCCGCCTGGATAAACGAGAACAGGCTCGAACCGTCCACGCGCTCGCCGCACGTGAGGATAGTTTCCAGATAGGCCAGGTCGTTGATTACAAAGTTCAGTGTTTTAAGCTTGCCATCGCCGCCGGGGTACATGAAATTGACCATCTCGATGTTGTTCTCCATCACATAGCGGATGATGTCGGCGCGGGTGAACTCACTCGCGGGTTTTTGCAAGAACGCCACCACAGGATTAGCGTTCAGTGTCAGGTGTTTATTCTCCATTTTCAAAGGTTAATGTTGTATAGAAGGTGTGTCACCAACCCGGCCGGCCTCGCGGCAAAGCCACGCCCGCCAAGATTGGGGCTGCAAAGATAATCAAAAAAAGCTCACCTTGCACACAAAATCCAACTTTTTTTACATCACAAGCCCCCACCCCCACGCAGGTCCCCACACACCGCAATCCCCCCGAGTGCCTGCGCCACCAAATGGGAAACACAAGAATCTTGCGCACAAGCTGCAAAACAGCCAGCACAAGCGGGCAAAGGCGGGGAATAACAATAATCTTTTGCGGTTCGTTTATGTTTCTTGTTGTTCCTCTTGCTTGATGTCGTTGGCCGACAGCTCATTGGTGTGCAGCGGTAGCACTGTGAACACAATCAATTCCATTCGCGACTGTACCGCAATGTCGTTCGGACGCATTCTGAAATATCGCACATACGAATCGCGCCAGTTGGTTTCCTCCGTCTGGTTCTCGGTGTGGGCAATGATATACTTAGCCTCCTGTCGACCATCGGTGACGGCCTTGTGCTGTAAAAACACATTAGACTTTACTGCCATAGCGGACATCATCTCGGTTATTCGTTGTGGCGCATCGTTCAGATAAGGATAGTGGGTACCCAAGATAAAATGTGTCATGGAGAAATCTGAGAGACATTCAAGCAGCTTGACTGCGATATTCTTTCGCAAGTCGTAGTCAAAAGCACGTATGCCAGCTTCATCGAGGGAGAAATTGCTAAAAAAGTCAGCAAGATTCACCTCGCTTGTGAGTTCGTTCGCATGAGCCGCAAAATAGTTGTCAAGACCTTGATTGTCCAACACCGACACAAAAGGCATCCGCGTGGAAGCGTCCATAATCTCCAGCGATGCGGCCTCCTGTCCATGCCATTGGCGCAAGTTTCCCACAAATCCCAGCATGGCATGATACCTGTGCATGAGCTGCTCACGCAGGCGCTCGGTGCGTTCTATAAACAGTCCAGCAAAATGCATCTTCATTTGTGTAAGGGTCCGTTCCTGCTCTAATTGGTGACACCTCACCGTGATTTCCTCGATGCGCTGCATGCATTCCTTTTCAAGGCATTTGCGTTTAACATTGCGATGACGAAAATATAGCCAAACGAAGACAATAAAAACACCTGCGACCAGCCCATCAACCAGCGTGGCTTTCCAGTGATTGGCATACAGATGCCCCAAGACAGCCAAAAGCAAGACTGCAAAAACACCTGCGACCCATATTTTCTGTCTGTGCGTGGCAGCATCAAAAGTCGCCAAGGCTTCGCTGCGCTGCACTTGCATTTCTCTGATAGCGGTTCGGGCTGTTTCGATTTCGCCACTCAAGCGAGCCGTAGCCGCATCAGTGATTCGCTGACGCGATGTCTGGTTGCAAAGGCGATTGACCATAACTCGGAAACTTGCTTGCAGCATAGCGTATTTGCGCTCAAGCTGTTCCAAATGCCGATGCTCTTCTTCAAGCAGGTTAGCACAAATGGCTAAATCGATGGCCGCATCGCTGCGATCAAATTCCA
>JAFSYB010000045.1 GCA_017443765.1 Muribaculaceae bacterium
AAATCCAGTTTTGATGCGTCACATGGGCAGGACACAACCCAAATATCAGACGAAAATCGGGAAAACAAGATTTCACGACCGGCTCAATGCTCCATCAGGCTCCAAATTGAGGCTGGGCTATTTCTTTCTGCGGAATTGAGGCCACCTTTATTTTGTGGTTTGAAGATTTCGCATTACCTTTGCAAAAATATTAAAACTCGAGCCTTATGATAGACGAATTAAACGTGGCGATGCCTGCCGAATACAGCGACATCTGCCCCATTGCCGACAAGGACTTCCACAACGAGATGTCGATCCTGGTCGAGCAGCCCGCTTTCCAGCAGGTGGTGAGCCTTGTGCTGCCGAACTACAAGTACAGCGAGCTCAAGCACATTTTGCTGGGTTTGAACTCCAAGCATGAGTTTCAGATGAAAGTGATGAAGCCGTACCTGGACGGCCTGTTAGCGAAATCCTCGTCGGGGTTGACCTACAGCGGCATGGAGAACATCGACGAGGAAATCCCCAACCTGTTCATCACCAACCACCGCGACATCGTGCTCGATTCGGCCCAGCTGTCCTACCTGCTGCTCAAGGCTGGCCGCAAGTCGTGCGAGATTGCCATCGGCAACAACCTGCTCATCTTTGACTGGATCAACAAGCTGGTGCGGCTGAACAAGAGCTTTATCGTCAAGCGCAACCTGGGCCGCATCCAAACACTCAAGGCAGCCATTCAGCTGTCGGGCTATATGCACTTTGCCATCACGCAAAAGAAGGAGTGCATTTGGCTTGCGCAGCGCGAGGGCCGCTGCAAAGACAGCAACGACCGCACCCAGGAGAGCCTGCTCAAGATGCTCACCTACGGTGCTCGCGACAAGTCGATTGTCGAGGCACTCAAGGAACTCAACATCGCACCCATTGCCATCAGCTACGAGTACGACCCAAACGACTACCTCAAGGCCAAGGATTTTCTCATGACCGACAAGAACCCCAACTGGAAGAAGAACTCGCAAGACGACCTCATCAGCATGCAGACGGGCATTCAGGGGTTCAAGGGTCATGTGCACTACAGCTTCACGCCTTGCATCAACGATGAGTTGGACAAGATTCCCGCCGACCTCGACAAGCTGCTCACCATCAGGCGCATTTGCCGTATTATCGACCGCGCCATTCACGAGAACTACAAGATCTTCAAAACCAACTACATTGCACACGACATCTTGTTCGACAACAAGGAGTTTGCCGACCGCTACACGCCCGACGACAAGGAGGCGTTCACCAGCTACCTCACCGCACAAATCGACAAAACCGACATCAAGCTGAGCGAGTTCGACCGCTTCTATATGTACACCAAGATGCTGCAGATGTACTCCAACCCACTCACCAACCAGCTGGAGGCACTCAAATAATTCAGAGATGCATATCTATTGGTTGCCGTTGTTGGTGGTGATGCTCGTCACCGCAGGCATAGACTTCTACATTTGGCAAGAGCTGAAGAAGTCGCGTCGGCTGCGCGGTTTCGTGTCGCGGCTCCATGTGGTGCTTGCCCTTGTGGCGCAGGTGTCGGCGGTGGTGTTGCTGCTGTGGCCGCAACCCGCCGGCGGCACACGAGCGGCTGTGGTGGCTGTCATGATGATGGTGATGTGGGGCTATTTCCTGTTCTATGTGCCCAAAGCCGTTTGGGCCGCGCTGTACCCGCTGCACCACCTCGCCAAGCGGCGGGTGACCCCGCGCCGCGCCATCAAGGGCGGCGCACTGGCCGCTGCCCTGCTGACGCTCACCCTGATGGCCGTGGGCACACTGCACACCCCACGCACCCGGCAAGTGAGCCACGTAGACATCGCCAGCCAGCGGCTGCCACAGGGATTCGACGGCTACCGAATCGTTCACATCAGCGACCTGCACTTGGGCACCTACGGCAACGACACTGCTTTTGTGGCAGGCTGCGTGCGCGACATCAACAGCTTGCAACCCGACTTGATTGTGTTTACCGGCGACCTGGTAAACACCTCGAGCCGCGAGGTGGAGCCCTTCGGCCACTGCCTGGGTCGGCTGCACGCCCGCGACGGGGTGCTCACCGTGCTGGGCAACCACGACTACGACGACTACGCGCCCTGCACCCGCAAGCAATGGGACGAAGAACTGCGACTGCTATGCGCCGCCGAGCAAAAAATGGGGTGGACGCTGCTGCGCAACAGTTCGCTGGTGCTTCGACGAGGCACCGACAGCATCACCCTGGTGGGCACCGAAAACTACAGTGCCTCGCGCACACCCGACTACAGCCGCCTCGACAGCACGCTGGCCAACGCCCCACAGTCGCCCTTCACCATCCTGCTCCAGCACAACCCCGAAATGTGGGACGCACAAGTGGTGGGACGCACAGCAGTGGACTTGATGCTCAGCGGACACACCCACGCCATGCAGCTCATGCTCACACTGGGCAACCGCCGCCTCTCGCCCGCACGCCTACGCTATCGCGAATGGGGCGGGCTCTACGCCAATGGCAACCAACAGCTTTACGTGAATATCGGCCTGGGCATGGTGGGCGTGCCCATGCGCATCGGCGCCACACCCGAAATCACTCTGATAACGCTGAAGAACCAAGAAGCGAGAACCACGCTCAAGGCCTCGTAATTCCTCATTCCTTATTATTCCTTATTCCTCATTAACCCTATGTCTATCACCGACCTGATTTCTCAAGAACTGAATATTCCCGTGCGCCAGGTTGCAGGCACTGTGAGCTTGCTCGACGACGGAGCCACCATCCCCTTTATCAGCCGCTACCGCAAGGAGGCCACCGGCGGCCTGAACGAGGAGGACATCCAGAGCATTGAGCAGCGTCTGCGCTACTATCACGACTTGGAGGCCCGCCGCGCCACCATCCTCAAGACCCTCGAGGGCCAGGGGCGGCTCACACCCGAGCTGGCCGCACGCATCAACGCCTGCTGGGATGCCACCGCCCTCGAGGACCTCTACCTGCCCTACAAGCCCAAGCGCAAAACCCGCGCCGAGGCGGCCCGCCAGCGAGGCCTCGAGCCTCTGGCAAAAGTGATTATGGCGCAACACGATGGTGAAGACATCACCAAGCGCGCCAGGCAATTCGTCGACGGCGACCAGGTGAAGAGCACCGAGGAAGCGATTGCCGGGGCGCAGGACATCATTGCCGAGTGGGTGAGTGAGAACACCAGCGTGCGCAACGCCGTGCGCGGCGCGTTCCGGCGCGAGGCCATCCTCAAGTCGCATTTTGTGAAAGGCAAGGAAATCGAGGGGCGCAACTACGAGAACTACTACGACTTCTCGCAGCCGCTGCGGCGCATCTCTTCGCACCAGCTGCTGGCCATCCGCCGAGGCGAGAAAGAGGGTTTCCTGCGCGTGACCATCGACATCGACGATGAGCGCACGCTCGACAACATTTCGCGCCGGCTCGTCAAGGGACGGGGCGAAGCCTCGGTGCTCGTCGACCAGGCCATCGACGACGGCTACAAGCGGCTGCTCAAGCCGCAAATCGAAACCGAGTTTGCCGCCTCGTCGAAGCAAAAGGCCGACGACGAGGCCATCAACCTCTTTGCACAAAACGTGCGCCAGCTGCTTTTTGCTCCGCCATTGGGCCGCAAGCGCATCATGGCCGTGGACCCGGGGTTCCGCACAGGCTGCAAGGTGGTGTGCCTCGACGAGCAGGGCAACCTGCTGTGGCACGATGTCATCTACCCCACCGCGCCGCACAACGACGTGCAGGGAGCCACCGCCACCGTGCAGCAGCTGGCACGGCGTTTCCACATCCAGGCCATCGCCCTGGGCAACGGCACCGCCAGCCGCGAAACCGAGCGCTTCCTGAAGCGCGTGCACTTTGACCAGCCCGTCGAGGTGCACGTGGTGAGCGAGAACGGCGCCAGCATCTACTCGGCCTCGAAACTCGCCCGCGACGAGTTTCCCGACAAGGATGTCACCGTGCGCGGAGCCGTGAGCATCGGACGGCGACTGCTCGACCCACTGGCCGAGCTGGTGAAAATCGACCCGAAATCCATCGGCGTGGGACAATACCAACACGATGTGGACCAAAGCCGGCTCAAGGAATCGCTCGATTTCACGGTCGAGAGCTGCGTGAACAGCGTGGGCGTGAACGTGAACACAGCCTCCAAGGAATTGCTCACCTATGTGGCCGGCCTGGGACCCGCACTGGCACAAAACATTGTCACCTACCGCGCCGAGCATGGCGACTTTGCCTCGCGCCGCGACATCTTGCAAGTGCCCAAGCTCGGCGCCAAGACGTTCACGCAGGCCGCCGGTTTCCTGCGCATCCCCGAGAGTGCCAACCCGCTCGACAACTCGGCCGTGCACCCCGAACGCTACGCCCTGGTGGAACGCATGGCCCGCGACTGCGGATGCACCGTGGCCGACCTGATTGCCGACAAGGCTCAACGCGAGAAAATCGACATCACCCGCTATGTGAGCGGCGATGTGGGCGAACCCACACTGCGCGACATCATGCGCGAGCTGGAGAAACCCGGCCGAGACCCGCGACAGGGAGTGACAACCGTGGAGTTTGACGACAACGTGACCCGCATCGAGGACTTGCGCGAGGGTATGGAGCTGAACGGCATTGTCACCAATGTGACCCAGTTCGGCGCCTTTGTCGACATCGGCGTGCACAAGGAGGGCCTGGTGCACGTGTCGCAGCTGGCCGACCGACGCGTGGAGAACCCGTCGAAGGTGGTGAAGCTGAACCAAGTGGTCAGGGTGCGCGTGCTGAGCGTGGACATCGACCGCCAGCGCATCGCGCTCACGATGCGGGGAGTGACCGCACAGAGCTAATGCTGTGAATCTTTCAGGCGGTAGGCAGTGGGCGAAATGCCTTGCGACTGCTTGAACACGCGATAGAAAGTGCTGCGGTTGGCAAAGCCCGCCTCGCTGGCAATGGCATCGATGGTGCGCACATTGCGCCGATCCTCATCAAGTAGGCGTTTAGCCTCCTGCACGCGGAATTCATTGATGTATGTCTTGAAGTTTATCTGACGGAAAGCACTGATGACGGCCGACACCGTGCGAGGACGCTCGCCCAACCGCTCGGCGACATCCAGCACCGAGAGGTCGCTCTTGCAAAAAAGCTTATCCTGTTCCATGAGGGAGTCGATGCGTTGCATCAACCCCTCGTCAACTTTGTTTTCCTCATCTTCGGTAACCATGCTTGAATTGGTTATCGCCACTTCAATCGTTTGGAATTGAAGCGCATAATTGATGAATCTGACACCAAATACCGTGTAGAACACGATGACGATGGTCATGAAAACCGCTGCAACGGTCGCAACAGGCAGTAGTGCATAGATTAACGCCAGCACGCCAATAGCCAGTGCAACATAAAACGACCGCTTCACCCACAGCAACCGCCGCGAATCATCGTCAGAGAAAAACTTATCCATCTGCAACTCATACCGATGGTACTCGCGCCTAAACAAAAACACATAGCGCACCAGCAAACTGGCATAGAACAGCCCAAACAACCCAAACATCCATAGCGCGACATCTTCCGAAAAGAATAAACACGCCGAAAACAAGGCAATTGACATGACAACAATCGGGAGCAATTCAAACAGCATCCTCCGAAATGTGACGAAGTTCAAGCTAATGAGTGTGATAAGCGTATAGGTGAACAGCAGAGCCTGCACAGTAGCAATGGTCATGATAATGGGGCGCGACAACGAATCGCCAGCCACTCCAATCACATGGTATTCCACACAAACACATATAGCATAAAACAGATAGGCTGCGCCCATCACATAACGCGCCGTGCGATAGCCACGTAAAGCCGACTTCGATGGTATGGACAGGAAAAACAAACAAACGGCCATGCCAAGAAACAGCCCTGGTGCAAAAACGGCATCCAAAATGTGATACAAAACTTCCATGTTGCAAAATTAGCTCACACGCGCCAATCCTGCAACATTATGAACTTTTAAGTGGTTGCACTTTTGTCGATGATGTTGCATTTTTGTCAGATTGGTTGCATAACGCAATAGTGCAACCAAATTTCAAGCACCTTGCTTGACGGCAAAATCTGTTTGCCATAAATTTGCAACACAAATTGGCAAAAGGCCAGTTGCAAACAGCCAACCACATATCTCAATATCTCACCTAACTAACACAGATATGAAACAATTCAACAAACTCACACTCATGCTGGCAGCACTCATGCTGCCGCTCATGGCACAAGCACTGCCGTTTGTGCCCACCACAAGCCCCACATCACGACCCATCCATTGGTATCAGCTGAAAACCGGAAGCATGTATATTTACGCTGCCCTTGGTTGGGACATGGATATTCACGCGAGCAACACCGCATCGAAAACCGACGAGTATCTGTGGTGCTTTGTTGGCGACAGCAACTCGGGGTACAAACTCTACAACCGCAGCATGAAAAAATACATGACCGATGTATTCTTCATGGGCGAAGGGTCGGCAGCGGAAGTGAACTACTATGAAGCAGGCAGCGGAAACAACTTCTACATCTATTCCAACACAAGAAATGGCCGCATCACTCAAAAGATGTATCTCTGCTACGACAGCGAGAACGAGCTCTACGGCAGCGCATACAAATACAACCAGTACACTGTGACCGAGGTGCTTGTTGAGGAAATATCGGTAACAGCCGAGCCCGTGATTAGTCTTACGGTGATGGAGGAGGAATGTCAAATTCAGGCCACGGGCGACGGTGATGTACATCTTTACATCAACAATACACAGGTGTCGAATCCCTACAAGATTGCCCGCACCGACACCGACCAGTCCATTACGGTCACCGCCACAGCCCAGGAACCGGGCAAGGAAATGAGCACTGTGACAAAGACCCTGACCATTCCACACCTCGAACTTCCCGGACCCGGCCCCAACAATGGTATAACACTCACGCCATACGGCTACCATATCCCCAATAATGAATTGGGTAACGAAGACAGCGAGGGCTACGCCAAGCTGTTTGACCAAAACAAAAGCACCAAGTGGTGCGTGGTGAACTCCACAGGCGAGTGGCAAACCATCTGGGTTGACTTCAAGAGCAACCAATCGATTGTGCCGACGGGCTACATCCTGACCACAGGCAACGACACATACACATACTACGGGCGTAACCCCAAGTCGTGGAGAATCTATGCCAAGGCTGGCGAGAGCGACGACTGGACCATGCTGGTGACGGTGAGCGATGGCAAGAACGCCGGACTGGGCACCAAAAACAACACCGACTACAGTTTTGACATCAGCAACCAAAAAGCTTACCAGTTCTTCCGATTCGAAGTGAGTGCGATTGAGGGAAAAGACGGCTGGAATCCCAACAACTACGTATTCCAGTTGGCCGAGTTCCAATTCAACGTGGCAGCAATCACCGGCGATGTGAACGGTGACGGCGTGGTGGATGTAGACGACCTGAACATCGTAATCAATGTCATCATCAAGAAGAGCACCCAGGAGCAGTGGCCGAATGCCGATGTCGACGGCAACGGCGTGGTGGATGTGGACGACCTGAACCGCGTCATCAACATCATGGTGGGCAAGTACAAAGGCTGAAATATATACCTAAAACCATAGTGATATGAAAACGTTGAACAGAATTTCGTTGTTGGTGGCGGCGTTGCTGCTGCCGATGTTGTCGCACGCTTTTCCGTTTGAGACGACAACCGAACCTGATGCCCAGGACACCCATTGGTATCAGTTGAAAACCCTCAACCGTTATGTTTATGCCAACAATGAAACATTCAGTGCCATTTACTTATCGAACCAGAGCAAGAATGTCGACGAGTGTTTGTGGTGCTTTGTGGCCACTGAATCGGGCAAGGTTGTGTTGTATAACCGCATGAGAAAAGCCTATATCCATTCTGGCAACTATTTCAAGAATAGTCCAGATACGAATGTCAACTATGTTCAGGAAGGCAATGGCGATGAGTTTTATATCCGTTTCGTGACGAGCGATAATTATAACCTGTATCTCGTATATGGTGACGAATATAATTCCTTTTATGGCTCGTCGATTCCGGAGAACACTTACACGGTCATTGAGCAGGGAGTGTGCCCGCCGCCGGTTGTGACCTGTGACATCTTCCCCGACCGTGGGGTAATCTCGGTGACAGGAAAAGGTAACAAGCAAATCACCCTGAACGGCCAGACCATACAATCACCCTATACCATCATGCGCACTGGCGAGGACCAGCATTTCGTGGTGAATGCCGTTGCGACCGAGTCGGGCAAGCCCAGCGGCTCCACCTCGAAAGAGTTTACCGTTCCACGCATACAGAAAAGCGGTGACGTAACCGGCGACAACCATGTGGACATCAGTGATATCAATGCCATCATCAACATGATGCTGGAAATTGCCCCAAAGACAGCCGCAGGCGATGTGACCGGCGACGGCAGTGTAGACATCTCGGACGTGAACAAGCTCGTCAACATCATGCTCGGCATGGAGGTGTCAGACACCGCTCCCGTCATGACTACATATACGGTCAATGGTGTGTCGTTCTCGATGGTGAAAGTCGAAGGTGGCACATACGTCATGGGCAAAGATCGAGGTGCTCACAACGTCACGTTAAGCAGTTTCTCCATCGGCCAGACCGAGGTCACTCAGGAATTGTGGTATGCGGTGATGGGCAAGAACCCGAGTTACTTCAACAGTTACGGCAACTCAACCTACGGTTCCTATCATAACTCTGTGAGCTACGGAACGAACCTTCAACGCCCTGTGGAGTCGGTAAGTTGGGAGGATTGCCAAGAATTCATCACAAAACTGAACGAATTGACAGGATTGTCATTCCGTATGCCCACCGAGGCCGAATGGGAATATGCCGCCCTTGGTGGCAACAAGAGCCATGGTTACACATACGCCGGCAGCAACGATGTCGATATGGTGGCATGGTACATGAATAACTCTTTCACTGGCCTTAACCAATACGATCCAAATTCAGGCTTTGGCGTTCATGTGGTGGCCACCAAGCATCCCAATGAGCTCTGGCTCTACGACATGAGCGGCAACGTGAGTGAATGGTGCCAAGACTGGTACACGGCATTCTATGATCTCAGTGACCAGACCAATCCCACAGGTCCTGAAACGGGCGATTATCGCATACGCCGTGGCGGCAGTTTTAACGTGCATTCCGATTATTGCCGCGCGACAGGGCGTGAGGCCACAACCCCCACCAGACGTGAGCATCATGTCGGATTACGCTTGGTGCTGACGGAGACTGAAAGCGCAGAAGATTAACCGAAGCTTATCCCCCTTGAAAAATGCTTCTGTAACCAGTCAGTCGGTCACGCTTTAGTCTGGCTGTCGCTATTTTCTACAAATTATTATTAGCGACAATGTACTTGTTGACCCAATGACCGTAGAGCTTCCCTGGCCTAATGGCCGAGTCAAATCCACCTGAAGGGAGCCGTCATAAATGGACAGCTCTCTTCAGGTGAGGTTGTCGTTATACAACGCCGCATCATGGGCGGTTTCACTTGTCGTTGCGCAAAAAACTGTGTTATTGATTAAGAGTATGAGAGATGCCAAGATGCTCTCTATCGCCGACAGGCAATCAATCAACCTGCTCAAGATTTCACACACAAGTTTTTGCAGTTGCCCCTTTTCTTCTTGCATTTTGCACAATTTTCACTACCTTTGCAGTCTCGAAAAACATTTGAAACAAATTATCGGGACATCATCAACCAACTAACCTCTACGTCATGAAGCATTTAGTTTCCGTCTGCGCAATTGTGTGCGCGTTATTGGGTATTATGGGAGCCTGCACCACGAGCAAAAGCGAGAGCGAACCCACATTGGAGCAGAAGCTGGATTCGGTTTTCAGTGCCGTGTTCCCGGCCGACGCGCCTGGGGCTGCCGTGCTGATTATGCAGGGCGACAGCGTGGTGTTTGAGCACTGCTACGGCCTAGCCGACATGGAGAAGAAAACACCCGTGACACCGACCACCAACTTCTGCATCGCGTCGCTGTCGAAGCAGTTTTCGGCAATGGCCATCTTGCAACTGGCCGAGCAGGGCAAGCTCAGCCTCGACGACCCATTCACCAAGTTCTTCCCGCAATGGCGCACCCCGGTGCTGCGCAAAATCACGCTGCGGCACCTGCTCACGCACACCAGCGGCATCCCCGACAACCGCAACCGGATTGACACCGCCTTCATGCTCTATGCCAACGACATCGAGTCGCCCAGCTACATCGGCTCGCTCACGGGTCTCTATTTCGAACCAGGCAGCGAATATGACTACCAAAACCCCACCTATCAGCTCATCTACCAGATTGTGCCCAAGGTGACGGGCGAGGACTTTGAGAACTACATGAGGGAGCACATCTTCAAGCCAGCCGGTATGGAACACACGATGTATTTCGAGAAAGACCGCGACATCCCCGAAATGGCACACGGCTACAAGAAAGAATACAACACCCCCTACGAGGAATTCGACTACGGCGAGGAGAAATTCTTTGGCACCAAGGCCGATGGAGCCCTGTACACAAGCGTGCGCGAGTTCCTGCTGTGGGAACGCGCGCTGGCCAGCGGCAAGATTGTGAGCGACAGCACCCTGCGGCTCGCCTACACGCCCGCCATCGATGTGCGCAGGAGAAGCAGCTACGGCTACGAGATGGACTACACCACCAGCTACGGCATGGGGTTCTTTATCAAGCAGCGACCCGGCTGGCCCACCATCATCTCGCACACGGGCGACAACGGCGGCTTCACCACCTATGCCGCCAAGATTCCCGACCGCGGCATCACCATCCAGTTCTTCTCCACCCGCAACAACATCAACCGGGAAACCATCGTCAATGCCGTTCTTGAGCTGCTTTTGGGCAAGCCCGAGCAAACTCCCGACAGCATCAAGTGACCGCCCTGATGGCTGCGACCGTGGCGCGTCGCGGCACCGGCAACCCAAGGCAGCCGCACTCCACATATCAGGAGTGCGGCTACCTTGTCCACTATGGGCCGCAAAGGCTACTATCGCAAGTAGGGTTCTGCCTCGGAAAGCGAACTGCCGGCATCAAGTGATTGTCGGCGATATGGCACAAATTGACTATCATCAGACGTAGAGTTGCTGGCAGCGTGGTGTTGCTCGCCGAGGAACACCGCCACACTTTGAGCCTCCCGGCCTCATCCAGACCAACGGCCTGCGTTACTCCAGGCGGGCGGCAAGCCCCGGCGTGCGTTACGCCCCGCGTGCGGACATGCAGTTGTCTTTGAGGAAAACGACACTTGCAAAAACCGTGTGTTTTGCAAGTGCCGCTCATTCTCACAAGTGGAAAGCGACCCGCTCCCTGTGTGGGGGCGGGCCGCCGCGTTATGGATCAGTTAACTCTTAATCCACTTGTCGGGGGGAGTGAATTACTTCACAACCTTCACGACGCTCTGGCTGCCATCGGCATACTTGGTCACCACGATGTTCACACCCTGGAAGGCGTTATCCGAAGCGACACCAGCAGCGTTGTAGTACTTCACGCTGGCAACAGTCTTGCCGTTGATGTCATAGACACCAGTCTGAGCATCGGCTGCGAGCACCACGTTAGCAGCCTCACCCTCGGCGAGGGTCTGCGAAACATAACCCTCCTTGGTGAAGGTCAGGGTATAGGTGGCGCCATCATTGGGCACCTCGATGCTGTAAGCACCAGCCTCGTTGGTCGTGGCGGTGTAGGCGGCGGGCTCGCGGAACATGCCGGCGGGCTCGTCAACGACAGCGTTAGCGGTCACGGTAACACCCTCGATCGGGTTGTTCTCCTCATCAAGGACAACACCCTCGATCAAACGGGTAGCGGGAGCCTCCTTAACCATGACAACGTTGGCAGCGTTCTCCTCGGTGACACCCTCCTGGGTCACATAGCCCTCCTTAGCGAAGGTCAGGGTGTAGACCACATCGGCGGGAGCCTCGATGCTGTAAGCACCCTCGGCATCGGTGGTGGCGGTCAGGTTCTCACCCTCGGCGGGGATAGCGGTGACGGTCACACCCTCGAGCGGAGCGTTCTCCTCGTCAACAACCACACCAGCGATAGTCTTGGTGGTGGGGGCAACGGTGCGATCCACAATCACCTTGCAGACTGCGATACGAGCATCATCGGTACCAATAGTGTTGTCACCATCGGCCTGGTCAATCCACTTGCAGTAAATCATGAAGTCATACTCGCCGTTTGCCATCTCCTCGTCGGCATACACATAGAGCGTGTAAACCTCACCCTCGGGATTCCAAGTAGCGCTCATGTTGGCACCCACAGTCTTGTGGTTGGGATAGAACTCGGCGTTGTTGAAGTTGCCCGAAAAAGTCACACACGGAGCTTTGGGACGGCCAATCTGCTTCACATCAGCACCTGCCTCATCATAGAAAGTATCTTCGGGATCAGCATCTTCGGTAGCAAACACGATGTTGCCATTGTCATCCTCCATGACCAATGCGGGGTGCAGGCCGATGGGGAAAGTCATGTTGAACTGGATGTTCTTCCACTGCTTGGCATCGCCCACGCTCACGTTGTCGTAGTGTTTGATCTTGTTGCCATCGTCATCGAGCACAAACTCCATCTCGCCAGTAGCCTCGTTCTTCTGGGTTTTCCAATAACCAGCCTCTTCGCCGGTGATGGTACCCAGATCGGTCAGGGTGAAATGCATCGCAATCAGCTGACCCACGTTTTCGTCCGTGATCGTGACATCAGGGGTCGAGAGCGTTCCCTGAACCACAGCACCTGCACTCAGTGCCATACCGGCAGCTGCTGCAAAAAGTAAAGATTTCAACTTCATAATTTAAAAAATTAAAGAATTAATTAAATTGTTGTTAATATTTATTTGTAGTCCGTTTTTTCGCTGCATCGCCTTGTTCTCCGCAAAAAACGAAAAACAAGCTTATTGTTTAAAACTCAAATAGTTACGACATTCATTGGAATAGTTCCTAACTTTTCGACCACAATATTACTAACTTTTTTTGAACTGACAAAGTTTTTTTTCAGCGAAAATGAATTTTTCCATCAAAAGACATCAAAAGTGCCTCCGGCCAATTGCCTGGCTCACGTTTTGCGGTTTAACATTTAGCACCCACCTTTATATAATAGTCACCACGCCCGCCGGGGCGGTGACGCGTATGGGACACTCGTTGTTCACCTCGCCGTCGAGCAGCTTGGTCGAGAGCGGGTCAATCAGGTAGCTGTCGATGACGCGTTTCACGGGACGGGCGCCGTACTCGGGCTGATAGGCCAGGCGCGCCAAGGCATTGACCGCAGTGTCATCAACCTCGATGTGCAAGCCGTTTTTCGCAAGGGCTTCCGTCTTCTTGTCAACCTGCAGTCGCACAATACGGCGAATGGTGTCCTCGCTGAGCGGGGCAAAGAGCACAATCTCGTCGATGCGGTTAATAAACTCCGGGCTCATGTGGTGGCGCAACCCCTGCACCACCTGCTGCTGCGCACGCTCGATGTCTTGTGCGCTATGGTCCGGGGCCTGCTGTGCGCGCAGGATAATGTCGGCACCGAAATTGCTCGTCATGATGATGATGGTGTTCTTGAAGTTCACGGTGCGTCCCTGCCCGTCGGTCATGCGCCCGTCGTCGAGCACCTGCAGCAGGGTCTCGAACACCTTGGGGTGTGCTTTCTCGATTTCATCGAGCAGGACCACGCTGTAGGGTTTTCGGCGCACGGCCTCGGTGAGCTGCCCGCCCTGGTCGTAGCCCACATATCCCGGCGGGGCGCCAAACAAACGCGACACCGAGTGCTCCTGCTGATACTCGCTCATGTCGATGCGCACAATCATGTCGCGGCTGTTGAACAGATACTCGGCCAGAGCCTTGCACAGCTCGGTCTTTCCCACGCCGGTGGTACCCAGGAAGAGGAACGAGCCGATGGGGCGGTTAGGGTCGCCCAGGCCGGTGCGGTTGCGGCGCACGATATTGCTCACCACAGTCACCGCATGGTCCTGGCCAATGACGCTCTGTTGCAGCATTTGCTCCATGGCCTGGAGCTTGCCGTTCTCATCTTCCTTGATTTTGCTGACGGGAATGCCGGTTTTCTCGGTCACCACCTGCATGATGTCGTCCTCGTCGAGCGCGGTCTTGAGCAGCGTGCCCTCGTCGCTGTTGATAACGCTCATCAAGTGGTTCACGCCCAGTGTGATGTTGTCGATTTTCCCTTGCAGGTCCACCACAGTGTCGTAGCGTTGTTCCTGCTCGGCAACCTCGCGCTGCTGCCGCAGGTGCTCAAGATAAGCGCGAGCCTGGTCGAGTTGGTCAAGCTGGCGGCGCTCGTTCACCCACTTGGCATTGAGCGTGTTCTCGCGCTCGCGCAGGTTGGCGATTTCGCGCTCCAGCACGGGGATGTCGGCATCCTCGGTACCGTCGCGCAAAATAGACTCGCGTTCAATCTCCTTTTGCCGAATCACGCGGCGCAGGTCATCGAGCTCGGCGGGGCACGACGAGCGGTTGATGCGCATTCTTGCGGCCGCCACATCGATGAGCGAGATGGCCTTGTCGGGCAGGTAATGGTCGGTGATGTAGCGGTGCGAGAGGTTGACGGCGGCCACCACGGCCTCGTCGAGAATCTTGATGCGGTGGAAGTCCTCGTAGCGCGACTTGATGCCGCGCACGATGGCAATGGAGCTGTCCACGTCGGACTCGTCGATGTTGATGCGCTGCAGCCGGCGCTCGAAGGCCTGGTCTTTCTCGATGCGCTGCACATACTCCTCGGTGGTGGTGGCTCCAATGATACGGATGGCGTCGCGCGCCATGGCGGGCTTGAGGATGTTGGCTGCATCTAAATTGCCGCCTCCAGCCCCCATGAGCAGGTGCATCTCGTCGATAAAGAGCACGATGTTACGGTCGGCACTCACCTCGGCAATGATATCTTTCAGGCGCTGCTCAAACTGCCCCTGCATGCTTGCACCGGCGGTGAGCGACGACACCTGCAGGGCATAGACGTGCAGGTTCTTCAGCTCGTCGGGCACATCACCGGCGGCAATGCGGCACACCAGTCCCTCGACGATGGCCGTTTTTCCCGTTCCCGGGGGTCCCACGAGCACGGGGTTGCATTTGTTTTTCTGCGCAAGCACCTCGAGGATGGTGCGTGTCTCGCAGTCGCGGCCGATGGCGGGCTGGATTTTCCCGTCGCGTGCCAGAGCGTTCATGTCTTCGGTGAACTTCTGGAGCATGGTGGCCGAGCCGTGGTTGGCGGGGGTGTTATCATTGTTGTCGGGGTGTCCGCCATCGGCCCGGAAAGCCTCCACAACCTGCTGCATGGCCTGTGGGATAACGCCAAAGTCGGCCATGAGGCGCTGCATTCGCCCGGGTTCCACGGCAAACGCCCAGAGGATGTGCTCGAGCGACACCACCGATGCCCCACCCTGGCGGGCGAGCTGGAGCGAACGCTCGAACACGCGCTCCAGCTCGGCCGAGATAGGGTGCTCGGCAGCGGTGCTGCGCCTCAGGTGGCCCAGCGTGGCACTCACCGTGCGCAGAAACACATCGCGGTCCACATGCAAGTGATTGAACACGTATGTAACCAAGTCGCGGCCAACATTGTAGAGAGCCACAAACATCACTTCGGTCTCAATCTCGCGAAACTGATAGTTGCCCGTGAGCGTGAACGCCTGCTGCACGGCAAGCCGTGCCTTGTCCGAAAAATGACTGAATTCCATGGTAGTTAACAGTTTTCTATGCTTTCAGCGTTTTTGTAAATGAAGTGGAAACCACAATACGGGCAATGGCAACGAGCAGCCCTGGGGGGTTCTTGGTTCTTGAAAGCCGCGATGGTATGGCGGCATACTACTGACTACGGCAAGCTATTTAGGTGGGTTCTTGGCACTGGATTCAGTCTTCTACTTCCAATTCCAGCCCGTCGTAGTTGTCGCCAAGCTGTCGTGCGTACTCCTCGCCTTGATCCATATCGGCTACAATTTCGGTGGATTGGGTCGATCGGCAGGCCACGCAATGCGTGTTGCGCTCGATGCGTGCGCCATACCAGCGCAAGATGGTGGGCATGGGTCCGGCGCCGGGCAGGGCGTGCCAGTTGGCATACTTGCGCTCGCGGCGGTTGGCCCACATGTAGTAGTCGTAGACCAGCTCCTGCTCGAGCGAGGTGATTCCCGAGTGCGCCCCCCGGCTGAGTTCGACGAGAGCGAGCTTGACCATGAGGTTGCACAGGGGCTGGATGTCGGCCGAAAGACCCACCTGCACCACCGTCTGGGCGTCGGCGGCCGACATATAGGCGGGAATCTGCCCGTTGCGGCGCGCACTGGCCTCGTTGGTGATTTCCTCCTCGCCGCTGAACGTGCCGTTTCCCACCAGACAGGTGTAGCACGGCCCGCCGGGACGGTAGCGGAACACATCACCGCCCTCGGCCCGCGTAATGGCACGGCCATAGATTCCCACACGGCCATGACGCACCAGGGCATCGTTGATGTTGAAGCGGCTTGTGTTGTTGTCGGTGGCCACAATCACCAGGTCGCTCTCGCGCACCACGGCGTCGAGCAAGGACAGGTTCTTGTTGATGTCCACGGGGAACTTCTCCACCTGGGCGTATGGGTTCTTGCCCAGCACGGCGTCGGCGATGGCATCGGTCTTGAGGCGCCCCAGCTCGCTGGCGGTGCAGGTGTGCCGGGCCAGGTTGTGCAGCTCAACGCGGTCGAAGTCGAGCAATTTGAAGTGCCCCACGCCGGCCTTGGCCAACTCGATGGCGATTTGCGAGCCAAAGCTGCCCAGCCCCACGATAGCCACCGTCTTGCTCTCGAGGATGTTGAGCTCGAGAATGCCCTTGTTGCGCGAGTATAGCTCATCGCGAGCGGGAATGTAGTTCACGTTGTCCTGCCGCTCTCCGTGGCGATAGACGGTGGCCGAAAAGCCATTGTCATGCTCGGTGACCAACACGGCCAGGGGCACACTGGCACTCATGGCCTGGGCAGGGTCGCGGGTGAAAAGCACCTGCCCCACCTGCCCATAGGCGTGGCGGGCAGGACGGGTGCGCAGGTGCACGACCTGCTCACCCTCCCACTCGTAGCTCACGCCGGCCAGGGACCCCACGCCCCCGCGGCCGTAGTCGTCGAGCTCCTGCTTGTCGACAAAGTAAAGCGGCAACGTTTCTTGTTCAAGAATCATGTTGATGTTTTCCATTGTTGTCGGTATTACTCAAGTAGAAACAGTTTCATGCGGCAAAGCCGTCCTTGGTCATGTCGGTAACCACGGTGCCGGTGTTGGGGGCGCGGCCCTTGTCCACCTGGTCAAACTCGCCAGTTGCGGGGTTGAACACCAGGTCCTTCATCGAGTGACCATCGCCCTGAAGCTTGGCCTCATCGAGGATTTGGAGATTTTCGTTATCTGCCATGATAAAAGTGAATTTTAAAAAATGAATGATAAGAGTGAATTAAAAAGTAAGGAGGGTTGAATCGTCCCAAAAGATTGTCTACGAGCAAGCCCTGGCTAATGCACAAATCACAACCATAATCCAGAACCAAGTGCTGCAACCGCAGCCCTCGTCTGAATTGCTGTTTCCTCCAGAAGGGCGTGTCGAGCCGCCAGTCTGCCGGGCCTTGCCCTCGGGAGTTTCGACAAACTCGCCGGTTCTTGGATCGTATTTGTAAGGCATGCTTGCGTGTAGTTATTTTATTGCCCCCCCCTTGGGCCGTTGCCCAGGGGGCAAATCATCGGGGGGAAAGTGCTTTACACAGCGGCCCAGCCGCCATCCTTGGGGTCGTTCAGGCTGGTCACCACGGTGCCGGTAATGGGTGCACCCGGGTCCACCTGCTCAAATTCAAGTGTCGCCGTGTTAAAAACGAGTTCTTTCAGCGAGTTGCCCTCGCCCTGGCGCTTGACCTCGTCAAGCACTTGCAGATTCTCTGTTGTTTTCATAATAGTAAAAAATTTAAGTTTTAAAAAAAGTAATTGTTCATTAAGCCTGGTGCTTCAGCCAGTAGTCGAGGTCGCGTCCGGTGGCGCGGTGTCCCTCGTAGGCTTCGAGCCACAGGCGGCACTTGGCGTAGATCTTGAACAAGGTCACACGCGGATTCCAGGCCTGCGAGCCATAATGGCAGATTCGCGTGCGTCCGTTCTCGCTCGAGAGGGTGTGCATCGAGGCACTCACGCCGCTCATCGGGGCACCGCTGCGCGTGGTGAGCATCCGCGTGACAAACACCTTGGGAATCTCGTTAGGGAACTTGTCCAGCTCGATGCGCAGGGTGTAGGTATTGCCAACGTTGGTGCGGGCGGCGATGGCCAGCCACGGCTTGCTGGTGCCCATATCCATAAAGCGGTATATGTTCTGCGGCACGCGGTTGAAGTTGAAAACCGCCACTTCGGCGTTCATTCGGTCGTTGTCAATCATAGTAGCTCAGGTTTTTGGTTTAGAATAATTGTTTGTAGTAGTCCATAAATGCCCGGTAAATATCCTTCCCGTCGTAGGTCCACAGTATACCTGCTGTGGCCGGCGATTGGGCATTGTCGGGTGCGTTGGCTCCGGGATAGTGTTCGGCGGGGTCGGTGGTTTCGAAGCGTATTTCAGGAGGCACGTGCGGGAAAGCGGCGGGGAAATAGATGTGCTCGCGCTGGGCACCGCGCTGCACAAGCAGGTGCAGGTGATTGCGGCTGTCGAGCTTGGGCTGCACTTGGCAGGTGGTTGCCAGGTCGAGCAGCGGGAGCTGGTCGATAATCCGCTTGAGCACCTGGCTGTTGTTCTTGTCGTTAAGCCAATAGGCCGCGTCATATTCTGGTTTAACCCTGGCAGCCTGGTTGGCAAGGCGCATCGTGCCATGCCGGGCCTGGTTGGTGCGCGGGTGGCGCAGGACACCCGCCAAGTCGGCATCGATGCGCTGCCGATAGGGGCTCAGCAGCTCGGGCAACACATGCCACGGAGCGTGCACATAACTGTAGTGGTGGTCCTCATGGAATGTGAAAGCATTGAGCGTGGAGGTGCCCCGGCGGTCGCAATTGCCAATGCACAGCAGGAATCGGCGCAGGTGATGGCGGGCGATGTTGTTCACCATGGTGGCGGCATCATGTCCGCTGGGGCGAGCAAGGCCCAACTGGTGGTGGGAATGCCACTCGCCAATGTGCTGCAGGCCGTAGCGCTCGACAATCATCTTCCCCACACGCGAGAGGTAGTCCACGTCCTGATTAAAGAAGGTGGACTGGTGATTGGCCCGCGGACCGGGGCCGATGGCATACTCCACAACGGGGATGCCGGTGGCCGTCCAGTGGCCGAAAAGCTCACCGCCGGTCTCGATGAGCGGGCAGTCGAGTATGCAGCGCGAGATGTAGTCCAGCTCGCTCTGGAACACCATCACCACCGGGGCAGGCTTGCTCTCGTGGGGCAGTCCGTCGCCAGACTCCTCACGCGGGGTGATTACGGGCAGCGCCTGCTCGTGGCGGCGGCCATCGGCTTTCAGCGACTGGGGCACTCGCTCCTGGCTATACCGTGGCAAATCGCGATGCTTGATTTGCTCAAAGCTCTTCGACTTGCGCTGTTTTCTGAATTTTTTCGACATATAATTTGTGTGTTTATAAGGTGAGTTCAAGAATCCACTTTAAGACATCTAATTATCGTAGTTCAAGACTAAAAAGTACATAACGACATCATTTTAAAACCGCCTTGACATCCATCTGTTATCTTGTGTATGATTACGTCCTTTTGTTCTTTTAGTCTATACGCTGCCACTTTTTAAAAGTGAGTTCGTTCAATAAATCCCAGAAGAGTTATGCCACGAGTTCTGCGATATTAAGCTTTGCAAAAATCGTGCCAAATTGGCCAAAAAAAAGCGGCCCGAAAGCGAAAAGATTCTTAAAAAAGGTTATGCTATGGATATTAACCAAAGCAGCACGAGCTGAACAATTAAAATGCCCGGCACGCCCCAAGTGAACTGTGTGTGGCGCGTCTTGTGGCGAAGGAGCCAAATGGCGAGCAGCGCGCCCACCGAGCCGCCCACAACTGCAAGCAGCAGCAAGGTCACCTCGGGAATGCGCGACTGGTAGTGACGCGCCCTCCTCTTGTCGACGGCATAGAAAATGAACGTCGCCACATTTATTAAAATAAGGTATAACGCTGCAAGCATATCCATCAATGGCTAAAGTCCAGGCATTAGCACGGCAACCACCATGCCCCGGCCGGTTTCTCAACATTATCGCGTGCAAAAGTACAAAATAATTCCGTAAGCCACAAAACTAATTTGCCGTTAAAAAAACTTATTCTGCAAAAAACTTTTGTGAATGTGATTTCAGCCGGCACAAGCAAAAACGCAACCACGCATCTGCGCAAACCGGCAATACCCAATGATGGCAAGTTTTGGCCGCCCTGTGGTTGCATGCCAGCTGATTTTGGCTTGCCCCGCTTGAGGCAACATCTGCCTGGCAACCAACTCCATGACGGCCCATGCAATTTATAGCACCCAACTTTATTTGGATTTTTGGCGAAAAATGACTATCTTTGCGCCGAAAATCCATAATACGCAAAATTGAGCACATGGAAACCGCTAAAGGCCAAAAATATCTATGCCCGGTTGTAGAGGTGTACAAGAGCAACGGAGCGTTGTTCTATGTCGTTGACCTCAAGGGGTATCAATGCACAGTCAAGGCATTTGAGTTCCAAAAAGGACGCTCCACCCCGGCCTCGCTGCAATGCATTGTCAAGGGGAATACCGAGGCTGGCGAGCCCATCATTATGCAAGACGTTGCGGCCGCGCTGCAGCAGCTCTATCGCGTGGGAGAAACCTACGAGTTCAAAGTCAAGGCCGACAACACCGTCACGGGCTACTACGAGGTGGTGGACCGCAATGGGTTCATCATGCGGCTGACCGAGTATGGCGATGCACACTTCTATGTCAACCAGGTGGTTACAGCCCGTGTGAAGAGCATCAACCTGATTCGCGTGGAGCTTGCGCTGGTCACGGGCGAGCAGCACGAGGGGTTGCTGTTCCTGCCGCCTGAGAAAGTCTTTGACCTCGACCAGGGCCGAGCCGTGCCGGCACGCTACCTGAGCTTGCTGTTTTCGCAAACTCAACTCCTGCACGAGGCGCACGAGCAATACGAAAGCGGGAACGCCTTGTGGCTCATGACAGCCATCGACACCGTTGACCGCCAGCTGGCCGAATGGCTCACCAGCACGCAGCCGCACAAGCTGAAGCTGCTCACCGCGTTCCGCACCATCTGCGTGAACGTGATGGAGATGTCAGACTATCTCACCAACTGCGCCCCCGATGAGCGCGACGACTACCAGAAACGCATTGGCACCGCCATACGCCACGCCGACGACTACTTGGAGGCGCTGACCATGCTTCGCGACGGCAACAACCAGACCTACGTAGATGACTGCCTGGACCGCCTCAAGCACACCGGCTACCTCTACCAGCCCGAAAACAAGATGCGCGTGCTCATGTCGCTTTTCACCCTGCGCCAGGAATCGGTGCAGGGGTTCATTCAGGACATCTTTGCCGTAATCTGCGACGGCCACGACAACGACCGCTTCATGCAGCAGTTCAAGGGTGCGTTCATCGAGATGCTCGACATCTACATCTTGCACGAGCGCCGTGCCGTGAACTTGGTCACCTCGACAGACGACCCGCAGTCGCGGCAGGCCGTGGAGCAAATGATCGAGGCCATCGCCATCCAGCTCCTGCTTGTAGACCAGGAGGAGTGCGACGACTATATGCTCTACCGCTCGATGCTTTACCGCTGCGCCACCCTGGTGATGCCCACTCATGCCGACGCACTGCTCCAGCTGTCGTTCGATGCGCTGTTCAGCCAGCAGGTGAACCCGCTGGAATATGGCTGGGACGATGTGACACACCTGCAAGTGCTGTGCTCAAAGCTGGCCACCAGCGTGGGCACCGCACTGGCTGGCGAAACCCTTCACTACCACGGCAGCACCTCGTCGCTCACGGTGGCGCAGCAGGCCATCTGCATCACACCGCTGCAAAAAGGCAATCACCTGTGCAAAGCCTATCCCGACGACATTACGCCCTGGCAGAACGTGCGTGTGCTGCTCAACGACCGCCCGGTGGAGCGTGTCGCGCCTGCCATGAAGAGCACCGAGCCCTTTTCCCGGCTGTGGCGGCATGTGGACCGCGCACTCTTCGACGACCCCGTGACGGCCGACGATGCCAAACCCACCGTGCGCAAGCGCATCACACCCGATGTGGGCGACACAGTCACCATTCGCGCACTGCGACCGGTACCCGGACGGAAATACGACCTCTACTGCCAAATCGAGGACGAGCACTACGAAGGCAACGGCATCCTCGACACCCACAAGGTGGTACACTACAACGTGGAGGCCAAAGCCGACTTGTTCTGCGACCCGGAGAGCGGTGCCCCGCTGCTGCTGCAGGCCACCGTCGAGAGTGTGGACCAAGATGGCGTGATGCACTTCACAATCCTGGCGCAAATCGCCGAGTTCATCAACCAATTCCTGCGTCCAGGCGACGAGGTGCTGGGCATGGTGTCGCTCACCACCCCACAGAGCTACATCTGCATCACCGACCTGGGATTCTCGCTGGCCATCAACCGCAACGACAACCGCAACCTGCGCTTTGGCGACTTTGTGATTGCGCAAATCAAGGAAGTGGAGGGCAACGGAAACGTGTATGCCTTCTTTGTCGAGAAAACTCACGAGCGCTTTGACACCGACAAGGCGTTCCACAAGCTCGTCACCGAGTATGCCGACGGCAAGGTCTACGTGACACCAGCCGAAGATAGCGACGAGGAGCCCGCCGACACCTCGCTGCTCGACGAGACACTCGACGAAACCTACATGGAAACCGGCAGCGTGGAGGAACTCATTCGCATCATCGACCGCGTGGCCATGACCCGCCCCGAGCAGGTGCAAACCTTCAACTACCTGGCCGTGGCCCGGCTGCTGAGCCGCATCATCGGCAACGACGACTTGCAGGCCTACTATGCGCGGCGAATGGAACTGGTGCGCGTGTTGCAGCAGTTTGGCGACCGCGACCGCATCACCGACACCGAGCTGGAGGCCGTGCTGGCCGACAGCGAAAACCTGGTTGACAACTACCCCGAAATCAAGAACAAGCTGCAGCAGCTGCAAATCATCAACCAGCTGGGCAAGCCCTGGCGCGACGACAAGCTCTGGCAGCTGGCTGGCAACACCACCAACGAAAAGACCGCCGCACTGGCACGCCTCGTGCTCAGCAACAATATGCTGCTCGACTTCAACCTCTACGACCAGCTCAAGGTGGTGCACAAGCGCATCTACCAAATCATGGACTTGGAGATGAAGCTTCCCGAAAGCTCGTTTGTGGCCCATGAGGACCAGTTCACCGAGCTGAAGGCTTCGATGATTTATCCTGCGGGCAACGCCATGCAGGCCAATGAGCGGCTTCAGATGCACGAACTGATGATGGTGGTGTGCGGATTCCTCAACGCCAAGGGGGGCACCCTTTACATTGGGGTGAACAACCAAGGCATGGCCGTGGGGCTCGACGACGACTTCACCTATCTCAACAACCGGCGCGTGGGTTATGACCTGGACGACATGAAGGACAAATTCGACCTTCACTTCCGCCACGCCGTGCACAACCGGCTGGGTGTGCTGGCCAACGACTTGGTGTCGTCGCAGTTTATGAGCGTGAACGGCAACTGGATTTACTGTGTGGAGGTGAAACCCAGCCCCGAGCTGGTTTACCTTGAGCAGCAGGTGTACGTGCGCCAGGGCACTTCGAAGTGGCTCGTGCCGGCCGACAAGGTGGCCGCCCTGCGCAGCCAGCGCGCACAGCGGCTGGCGCACACCGACTGATGCCTCACCCTCCACATGGAAGCCCCTGCCGTTTCTTTCGGCGGTTAGAGCCAGGCAGGGCTTGGTTTAAGGTGGGTTCTATACGCCAAAAATGAGTTAAATGGTTTTGATTCAGCCCTCTTCGGTGTTATTGTCAGCAGCTGAATTGATTATCTGATTAATCTGATTGATTGATAGCTGTGCGGCCTCGGCGACTTGTTCAGCAGTCAGTCCCATTTTCAACAGATTCTTGGCAACCAGTATTTTGCCCTCGTTGACCCCTTCGGCTCGACCTTCGGCTCGACCTTCGGCTCGACCTTCGGCTCGACCTTCGGCTCGACCTTCGGCTCGACCTTCGGCTCGACCTTCGGCTCGCCCTTCGGCAATTCCTTTGGCATGGCCTTCTGCCATTCCCTGGGCCATTCCCTGGGC
>JAFSYB010000046.1 GCA_017443765.1 Muribaculaceae bacterium
TGTCGTTCAGAGTTTTTGTCTGGTTGTTTTTGCAGCACTAAATTAGGTGAAATCTCTGACATGACAAAATCCTGAGGAACTTTTTGTTCCTCAGGATGTTATAAAGTTTGTTAAATTATAGTGCTGCGGAATTAAGGGGTGCATGAAGAAAAATCAGTATCTTTGCAAACTTAACCCGAAAACGTCATCACGCATGAAAGTCAAGATACATCACGAGGGCAAGAATATCATTGTCGTGGTTCTGTTCATTCTTGTGGCCGTGAATTGGGCCGCTTACTACTTCATCGAGTACAAACCGTTGCCGATAGCCATGATCGTGTTCTCGGTGGTGTTGTTTGCCTTGGTGCTGAACTTTTTTCGGTTGCCCCGGCGCCACTTCAAGGGGAGCAACGACGGCCATGTGGTGGTTTCGAGCGTCGATGGCACCGTAGTGGCTCTCGAGGAGGTCTATGAGGACGAGTACCTGCACCGCAACGTTATCCAGCTCTCGGTGTTCATGACCGTGTTCAACGTCCATGCCAATTGGGTGCCAGTGGCTGGCAAGGTGACCTACGTCAAGCACCATTCGGGGCGCTTTATGGCAGCCAACCTGCCCAAGTCGAGTACCGACAACGAGCGCTCCACCGTGGTGATTCGCACTGCGGGCGGCGACGAGATTCTCGTGCGCCAGATTGCCGGTGCCATCGCACGGCGCATCGTCACCTACATCGAGCCTGGCGAGGACGTTAATATCGACGACTTCATCGGTTTCATCAAGTTTGGCTCGCGCGTTGACATCTTCCTTCCCCTCGACACTGAAATCTGTGTCAAGCTCGGCGACAAGACGTGGGGAGGCGAGACACAGGTGGCCCGTCTCGCACGCGGTGCCGGCGATGGGCAATAGCCATTTTTTTCGGAACACCCGCAAAACCGTGTGTTTTGCGGATACTGTCTTGTTCAAAGCCCGCCCCGACCTCTTCGACGGCTTTGACCGTTTTATCACACAACCGAGCAGACACAGAAGCACACGGTTTTGCAGTTAAATTTGCCTAATTCGTGCAATTCGCATTGAGTATCAATTACCCACACAACACGTTACATAGTCCTTTTTGTCCTCTCGGTGACACTCGTGGCAGGCTTTGCAATGAGTCCTGGTGCGTATGCTCCGATAGAACCAAGGATGCTGCGGTGGTAGAAAATGTATAAAAAACGAAATTCTCTTGAACAAATTTGCATATTGAAAAAATAATGACTAAATTTGCGTTTTGATAGGAAATGTCCCCAAAAAGCGACATATTGTTTATTCACCATTAATATTTGACAGCCTATGAGAAAATTCAAGCCATTTATGCTGGCACTGCTTGCGGCAGCCGCGCTGCCGGTGAGCGCTCAAACCTTGATTGACGAGGGGTTTGAGGATGTGCCCGGGGTCGCCACCACGACCGTCCTGCCCGCCGGGTGGGAGCGCATCGGGACGTATGCCGGCTCCAATTTGAACTATCAGTGGGCCGTGCACTACAGCGAGAACGGCTCCACGATGAGTGGACACAAGTACGCCATGTGCGACGCACCCACGTACGCCGACCCGAACAACAAGGATGCCTGGGGTCCGCGCCAGGACATCTTGCTCACGCCCGCCGTCGAGCTCGACGACACCTACCAGCTCGCCTTTGACTGGGAGGCTGCCGCCTACGGCGTGCTCAGCCAGGGACAGTACACCTTCAAGGTGGCCATCGTTGACGTGGCCGCCAACGACACCACTGTGATTTTCGACATCACCAACGAGCAGCAGGTGCGCGACAGCGGCGTGCCGGCCGACCCCTACGGCACCTACATGTGGGCCAACTGGGCCGTGCAGACCTCGAAAATCGACCTCACGCCCTGGCAGGGCAAGGTCGTGAAAGTGGCTTTCATCTACGACCTGCTCAAGCAGAGCGGCAATGTGCTTTATCTGGACAATGTGAGCATCAAGCAGCACAAGCCCGAAACCGGCCCCATTGCCGAACTGAGCCAGACCACCTACCGCTTCCCCACCGCCTACATCGGCGAGAAGCTCTACAGCGAGGTGATGACCCTGAAGAACGTGGGTCTGAAGGGGCTGAAGGTGACCGGCTTCGAGGGACCTGAGGCCTTTGGCCTGGTCATGGACACCACCGGCATGAGCCTGGGCGTGAACGAGACGGCGCGCTTCCAGATTGTGTACCAAGCCTCGCTCACCAGCCCGGTCGAGGCCGACCTGGTGCTCAAGACCAACGGCGGCGACGTCACCCTCCACGCTGTGGCCACCAAGCAGGCCGTGCCCGAAGGCTACCAGCTCGAGCTCTTCGAGGGCGACCAGTTCCCGCCGGCCGGCTGGCAGCTCACCGGCAGCAAGATTGCCGAGTGGACAATCTCGCAGTATGCCATCGAGGGCGACAAGAGCCTCGTTGGCCCGGCCTATATCGAGGAGGCACAGATTGTGACCCCGCGCCTCGACCTCTCGGCCGACGACACGCCCACCAACTTCATGTTCACCTACTACGCGCAGTTTGTGGGCGAGGATCTCGAGTATCCCTCCAACGACCTGGTGGTGCAGGTGACCGATGCCGACGGCAACTGGGTCGATGCCTGGGTGGCCGACTACACCAAGCTCGACACGCTCATCAACGTCACCGTCGACTTGGCACCCTGGCGCAGCGACGACGTGCGTGTGCGCTTTGTGAACACTGCCTGCCAGTGGGACAGCGAGTACGGCATGGACGATGGCAGCAACTTCATCATCGATCGTGTGCTCTTGCCCGGTGTTTACGGTGTGGATGGCGCTCCGCTGGCCACCGAACTGCTGGCTCCCGCCGACAGCGCAACCAACATCTATCCCAAGAATGTGGTGCTCAAGTGGAAAGAGGCTCAGTTTGCCCAGGGCTACAAGCTCTATGTGGGCAAGAAGGCCGACGGTGCCCAGCTGTGGGATGTGGCCGACGGAGTTGATGTGGGCAACGTGCTCACCTACACGCTGCCGCGCCTCGACTACTCCACCACCTACATCTGGGCCGTGGTGCCCTACAACAATGTGGGCGAGGCCACCGACATTCCCACGGCTATCTTCACCACGCAGGACGACAAGACCATTGCCGAGTTCCCATGGAACGAGGGCTTCGAGAGTGGCACATTCGCTCCACTGGGCTGGCTCGCCCAGGGCACCAACTACACCAAGTGGAGTGCCAGCGACTACTACCCCTACGATGGCAAGACCAGCGCAATGGCCTACAGCAATGAGCTGGAGAAAGAGGCTGTGCTCACCACGCCCGATGTGCAGCTGCCCGCCGACGCTGCCATGCAGCTGAGCTTCTGGTGGGGCAACGACCGCCCCGTGAACCTGACCAAGGACAACCAGGAGGTGCGCCTGAACCACAGCACTGCCGACGACGGCATCGATGCCGTGATGATGGACATTCAGGTGGATGGCGGGCAGTGGCAGCAAATCAAGCTCATCAGCGACAACAGCGAGGGTGTCGACAAGTATGGCGACCCGATTCGCTACTGGTGCTATGAGACGCTCGACCTCACCCCCTACGCCGGCAAGGTGGTTGCCTTCCGCTGGCGCTACATCTCGCACAACTACAGCCGCTCGCGCGGCGCCGCACTCGACAATGTGCGTATCGAGGGCAAGGGGGCACAGGTCACCTTCAACACCGACGCTTGGGATGCCTACAAGGTCAATGCCGGCGAGCCCGAGACCTCGCCCGAGATGGCCCTCACCAACCTGGGCAGCGAGGCTGTGACCATCCAGGAGGTGAAGTTCGCCGACCCGAGCTTCAGCACCACGCTCAAGGCTGGCGACGTGATTGCACCCAGCGAGAGCCGGCAGTTCACCATCACTTTCCGTGCCGGCAAGGTTCCCGCCGGGCAAGATTCGATGCGTGTCGACGACAACATGGTGCTCTCGCTCAGCGACGGCACACAAGCACAGCTGTCCGTGTCGGCAGTGGCCCTGGCCAGCGACATCTTCTTCTATGGCTTTGAGCACGATGCCACCGGCGTTGGCCCCGAGGGATTCACCGTGATGGACGTCGACGGACAGTCCACCTCGAAGCTGACCTTCTGGGACTTCCCCAACAACGGCGCACCGCTCTCGTTCTTCGTCCTCAATGATTCGCAGTGCTACAACTCGCTCAAGGAGCCGCACGGACACCAGTCGCTCATGACCCGCTGCAACGACAACGCGGCATTCGACGACTGGATTGTGTCGGCACCCATGACCGCCACCGAGCAGTCGAAGTTCGACTTCGACCTGCGCATGTGGGAGAGCGTGAACAGCATTCTGCCCAACGGTGGCCCCACCGTGCAGGTGCTTGTAAGCACCACCAGCGCCACCAACCGCAGCAGCTTCACCCAAGTGGGCAGCAACTACACCGCCGACCTCTTCGACGATGTGGCCTGGCCGCACCTGAGCTATGACCTGAGCAGCTACGCCGGACAGCGCGTCTATGTGGCCTTGAGAGCCTTCTCGAGCGACTGTATCGGAGCATTCTACGATAACTTCGAGTTTGCGCACTTCAGCACGGGTCTCGATGTGAACGGCGACGGAAAGGTTGATATCGACGATGTGAACGAGATTATCAACGTAATTCTTGATTACAAGTCCAACCCGCGCACCGATGTCGATGGCAGTGGCAAGACCGATGTTGACGACCTGAATATGGTCATCAACAACATTTTGAACCAGTAAATCATCCGGTTTCGGAGCTTGGCCTTCCTTTGACAGGGCAGATCAAGCTCTGAAACCATTTTAACCATTATTATTCACCTTAATTATTAACTATTATGAAGCATCTGAACAAGATTTTGGCTTCGGCAGCAGTGCTGCTGGGCTTTGGTTGGGCTAATGCTGAGACGGTGGAGAACTACACAGTAGATTTCAACACCACTATCAGCACCACCGACCACGCCTTCAAGGTGGCTCCAGGATGGAAGCATATCGTGGGCGGAGCAGAAGACTGGTGGGGCGACATCACCTATGTGACCTACACCTACAAGGCCGATGCCGGCGTGGATGGCTCGGGCGCCCTCTACATCGGCGCACAAAGCGGCACGTCGACCGAGAACTACGACTACCTGGTGACACCCACCATCACGGGCACAGTGTTCCTGCAGGCGCAGCTCACCGGCAGCGTCAACAGCGCCGGTTTGAAAGTTTACGTCATCGACGAGGCTGAGGATGGCACACTCACCGTGGGCGACCTGCTCTTGGACGAGACCGTGGCGCAGAGCACCACGCTCACGCAGGATGGTTACGAAACCCTGAGCCTGACCGGTCTTAACGGTCAGCGCATCGGTATCGTGGGCTACTATGTGAACATCGACAACTTCGTGGTCTCCGGCACCGCCGAGATCGAGTATGAGAAAGCGCTCACCGTTACCAGCGCTACCTCGTCGGTTCCCAATAGCGGCTCAATCAACTGCGACGCCGACGGCAACTACTCGTTCACCTACACCATCACGGTGCAGAACACCGGTGAATGTGACCTGGCTGCCGACGACGAGGGCATGTTTGTGGGTATAGCCAACTACCTCGACCTCACCAACCCCGTGGCCACCGCCCCCATTGGGCAGGCTTTGGCCATCGGTGAGTCGGCCACCGTCGAGGTGAGCGTCACCCTCAACTACGCCGACTATGGCAGCCGCACCCGCTGGGACGCCATCGAAGGCATCGGCTACACACGCTATGTGGTCACCCCGTGGGTTGAACCCATTCCCTATCTGCCCAACATCATCGTGCGCGACGCCGACGGACACAACCTGGTTGACTATCCCAACTATGCTTCGCTGTTCGGTGCTTTCGGCATGATCAACGAGTCCACCACCAAGACCCTGCAGGTGCGTAACACTGGTGCTGCACCGGGCGAGATCACCATCACCGTGCCTGAGGGCTTCACCGCCGAACCCACCACGTTCACTGTCGAGGCCGGCTCGAGCACCGATGTTGCCGTGACCATGGCAGCCGACGAAATCGGCATCAAGAGCGGCGACCTGGTGGTGAGCTGCGGCGACGACATGATTGTCACCATCGCACTCAGTGGCACCGTGCTCGACCAGAGCAAGTGGTATGTCAACTTCGAAGACCAGCAAATCCCCGCCGGTTGCATCATCGAGGACAACGCCTGGAGCGTGAACACCGATTCCAAGTCCATCAGCGACGACAACAAGCGCTATTTGGTGAGCCAGAGCCGCAACTTGAAGAAGTTCATCACCCCGCTGCTCCGCGTCACAGAGGGCGAGAAGATGACCGTGGACGTGGGTAGCCTCACCAGCTATGCCGCCGACGACATCCTGCTCAACGTCTACTACAGCACCGACCGCGAGGAGTGGAACCTGCTTACCACTGTGGCATCGGCTGACCTGCCCAGGACCACCAACTCGGGCTACAACCGCCAGTACATTCCCATGACCGTCGTGCTCGAGGGCATTCCCGCAGGTGACGTCTATGTGGCATTCGAGGCTGGCTACGTCTATATCGACAACATCTACGGCTTCGAGCCGGTGGCTGTCGACCACGATGTGCTGCTCACCGCTTGCAACATCCCCGCCACCGCCGTGGCCAACAACGACTTCACGGCCAAGGCCACGCTGAATAACGTCCTGGGCGACACCGAGGCTCCCGAGTACACCGCTACCCTCTACTTCGATGGTGAAGCAGTGGCCACCGCCGAAGCCGTCGAGATTCCTGGTGGCAACACCGCCAGCTTCGACTTCACCTTCGTGCCCACCGAGGTCGGCACGCACAATGCCTACGTGGAGTTTGTGTGGCAAGATGGCTACACCGTCACCAGTGGCGTGACCGAGGTCACCATCACCGCCGAGCTGGCCGAGAACGCCATCATCGTGGGCAACACCGATCCCGACAACAGCGCCTGGAACATCGGCACCCAAAACTATGCCGTGCCCATCTGCAACTACTACAAGAACGGCTGGAGCGAGATGCTTTACACGCCTGCCATGCTCACCGAGGCCGGCCTTGCCGAGGGCGATGTGATTTCCAGCATCACCTACATGGGCTATTGCCCCGGCACCGTCACCGATGCCATCAAGGTCTATGTGATTTCCACCGAAGCCGAGACCATGGCCACCTTCGAGAAGACCGACGTGACCGACCTCACCCCGGTGTTTGATGCCGAGTACACCTTCACCGCTGTGGGCTCTGCCAGCGAACCCGTTGACCTGTTCACGGTGAACCTGCCCGAACCCATCACCTGGGACGGCAAGAGCCTGCGTGTGGTGGTGGCCAGCGACCGCGTGTCGGGTAGCGACACGCGCAGCTGCTTCCTCACCGACACCAACATTGGCGGCGAGATTTACCAGTACCGCAGCGATGGCACCACCACCAGCAACATGGTAACCAGCAACTTCAGCAAGGTGAACTACTTCCCCGTGACCAAGTTTGGTGTGCAGTTGACACCCAGCATCTACAGCGGCACCGTCAAGGATGCCGAGGGCAACCCGCTCGCTGGTGTCACCGTCACGCTCACCAGCCGTGCCGAGGATGTCACCGGCGCGCCGCGCCGCGCCGCCACCACCGGCCCCGTGGCCTACACCGCCACCACCGACGACGAGGGTAAGTTCAGCGTCGAGGTTGTCCAAACCGACAAGCTCTACGACGCCACCTTCACCCTCGATGGCTACAAGCCCGCCAGTGTGGAGAACATCTCGCTGGCCAATGGCAATGTGGAACTCACCGAGCCCATCATCATGGAGCTTGACACGCCCACTGCCATCAGCGATGTCAACGCCGCCACCGTGGTCAGCGTGAAGTATGTCAACGCTGCCGGCGCCGTGAGCGACCGTCCGTTCGAGGGTGTGAACATCGTGGTCACACGCCGTGCCGACGGCACCGTCACCACCACCAAGGTTGTGAAGTGATGTGAACACCCGCGATGATGTGCCGACGACCATCATCGCACCATGCAGCAGCCGCGCGACTTATAAAGTCACGCGGCTGCGTTGCATTCGGGTTTGTCGACAGGCGCTATTTGCCGAGGATGATGTTGATCAGGCGGCTCACGTCGTCAATGTCCACCACGCCGTCGCCGGTGAGGTCGCCCTCGATGGGTGTCGATGCCGGATACTCCATCATCCATGCCAACCGTGCGGCGGTGAAAGCCGTGTTGCAGGTTCCGAAATGATCCTGGTCTTCCAGCAAGTCAAACCGCGCTTGTCCGCCGCCGGCCAGGAGCTGAAGAACAAAGTTCTCAATCTTGGTGGCGTCCATGATGGCATCGTTGGCTCCGGCAATGGCATAGACGGGCGTGTTCCTGACCCGTGCGGCTTCGACCATGACCGGATTGGCGGCGGCGATGCAGGCTGCCGCAAACATATCCTGATTGTCGTTCACCATGCGCCACGCGCCGCTCCCACCGGCAGAATAGCCGGTGATGTAGACACGGCTCGCATCCACATTGTTCTGGTCGATATAGTCGGCAAGCCAGTGCGCGAGCACGTCGGTCATGGTCACCGCATAGGTGCGTGAGCTTTCGTTCCACACACGGTCGCCGGCACATTGCGGCAGCACAAACAGTGCCTTGCCCCCCATGTCGCGCAGGAAACGCTCCACACTGTCGACCGCCGCCGCTTCCAGTTGTGCCACATTGTCGGTGCCGCGGGCGGTGCCGCCATGCAGCTGAATTACAAGGGCAGATTGCCCCCCCTTTTCTTGATTCAAGCCGAGTTCTCTGTAAGGCAAAGTGATTCCCGCGTATTCATAGGATTTTGCAACATAATAGTCTGTCTTGCTCTGTTGCGCATTCATGCCGACTGACAGCAGCGGCATGAGCAGCAACCCCAATAATAATCCTCGCTTATTCATCGTGCTGTGGTTTTATCTCTGTTTATGGTTGTTCTCGCCTCGACGCCTTTCTTGACGATTGTGATGCCTTGCCAAACGTCTCATCGCCTGATGTTCCAGTTCGTAGACCCGCTCAATCTGCGTTGGCGTGAGGAATTGGCGGTAAATGCTGTAATACTTCTCTCGCAAGTCAAGGATTTTCTGGCTGCGTTCCATGCGCTGCTTGATGGCTTGCTCGGCTTCGGCTTCGGTCTGTTGAGAGTGATGGTCACGATGGTGCCGGGGCCCCAACGCCCATAGCTCTTTTTGATAGGCCACATAAGTTTCGATAAGTTTTTTGCTTGTGGCATCGTCAAGAGCCAGTCGGTGCGCGATGTGTTTGGCTTGCGTTTCGGCAAGCTGTTCGCGACTCATGTGTTGCTGTGCCTGCGCCACGGCAACGCTCAGCGTCATCACCATCGCGCAAATGGCAATTCTGGAAATTGTCTTCATTGATGCTTGCATTTAATTGTAAATATAATTGTTTTCATCAAATTCGTTGTTAAAATACAGGTCTTCGTCATACACCTCGATGAGGAAGTCCTGGTCATCGGCATCAAGGTTGGAAAAGGCCGCCAGTTCCATCTCCATGAACGACTGATCGACATCAACGCCCATGTCACGGGGCGTAGGGCGGTTCACCACATATTTGTCGATAACCAGTGCCAAAACAATGGCGGCGGCAATGCCCACCATGGCCTTGAGCGCCACGCGCAGCGTGATGCCTTTTTTCTTTGCCTTCACACGGGCAAGCACTTGCTGCTCCATGGCGGCAAAGAACCCCTCGGGCACCGTGTAGGGCATCCGTCTGCCTATTTGATTGAAATCGAACTGATGTTTCATAGTTTCCCGCTTTTAGTCGTGCGACTCCATATATTTGATAATCTTATCTTTGGCGATATTATAACTCACTTTCATGCTGGCTGCTGTGGAGCCAACCACCGCGGCAATCTCGTCGTAGCTCATGTCATCGTAGTAGCGCAACGTGAACGCCAGTTGCTGCTTGGCCGGCAGGTGGATGATGGCTTGCTGAAAGCGCCATGCCAGCGTGTCGCCGAAGTCGACATACTCATCGGCCGCGACATTCAGCGTGTCGGCCGCCGCATCATCGAGCGAAAGCATCGACGCGCCACGTCTGTTGCCCAGCAGACGCAACGCCTCGTTGGTGGCTATGCGAAATATCCAGGCTCTCAAAGAACACTTCGTGTCATGCTGATGAAAGGATCGGAAGATGCGTATAAACGTTTCCTGTGCAGCATCCTGCGCATCGGCATGGCATACAACCATACGGCGAATATGCCAGTACACTGATTCCTTATACTGGCTCAAAAGCAGACGGAAACCCTGCTCGACATTCCGGCTCATTTGTTCTATGATATCCCTGTCGTCAGCCATCACAATAAATGCATCGTTGCTTTTTATTTATGACCCGATAAACGTCTTAAAGTAAAAAAAGTGATGAAAAATCGGGACACCCGCAAAAGCCTGTTTTTTGCTGGTGTCCCGATTGGATATACTTTCTCGACAGGGACAATAGCTCTATACTCGTTGGGTTAGGAAAACCATATTCAGTTCTTATGGATCATGATATTGATGATGAAGTTGAGGTCGTCCACGTCCACCACGCCGTCGCCGGTGAGGTCGCCCACCACACCTTCATGCTCTTCTTCGACGATATGCACGAAATTCTTCCAGCCATTGCAGCTGCGATATAATGAAATCGTGCCGGCTGGCACATAGAGCACGCAGTTGGTCAGTGTCTCGCTGTCGAATGCCGTGCCATCAAGATAAACACTCTTTGGATCCATATTTCTATTGTGAATCTCTTTCAAGCCGGTGCAATTCTGAAATGCGTAGTTGGAAATATTACTGACCATGTAAGGTATGATCAGCGAAGTGAAGCCGCTGCATCCTTTAAAGGCACTTTCGTGAATGGTTGTCACTGAACTGCCGATGGTCAATGTGCCGGTGAATCCGCTGCAACCTTCGAAAGCCCCGAAGCCGATGCTTGTCACTTTGTCGGGAATGGTCAGCGGGCCGGTAAATCTACTGCATCCTCTGAAGGTATTAAAGCTGATGTCTGTCACCTTGTCGGGGATGGTTAGCGAGCCGGTGAATCCGCTGCAACCATCGAAGGCTCGGTTGCCGATGTTGGTCACGGAGTTGGGGATGGTCAGCGAGCCGGTGAATCCGCTGCAACCTTCGAAAGCCCCGAAGCCGATGTTGGTCACCGAGTTGGGGATGGTTAGCGAGCCGGTGAATCCGCTGCAACCAGCGAAGACGCCGCCGGCGATGTCGGTTACCGAGTTGGGGATGGTGAGCAAACCGGTGAAGCCGCTGCAACCCTCAAAGGCCTCTCCCCCAATTACAGTCACCGATTTGGGTAAAATCAACGAAGTGAAGCCGCTACAGTTTTTGAATGCATGTTCACGAATGTTTGTCACTGAATTGCCGATGGTGAGCGGGCCGGTGAATCCGCTGCAACCCTTGAAGGCCAAGTTGTCGATGGTGGTCACCTGGTCGGGAATGGTGAGCGGGCCGGTGAATCCGCTGCAACCCTCAAAGGCACTTTCCCCGATAAAAGTCACCGAATCGCCAAGCTTCAGCGAGCTGAAGCCGCTGCAATTGGTAAAAGCACCGAATGTGATATCAGTCACCGAGTTGGGAATAACCAAAGCCCCCTTGAGTTTTGAGCAATCCTTAAAAGCACATGTTCCAATTTCCTTTAGCGATTCACCGAGTTTCAGCGATGTAAAACGGCAACCTAAAAAGGCTCCCGAGCTGATTGAGGTCACCCCGTTGCCGATGATTAGTGAGTCGGTGAGGCCGTTACACCCGGCGAAAGCACTGAATCCGATAGATTCCGAGTTTGGAATAATGAGCGAACCTGTAAAGCCACTGCAGTCAGTGAAAGCGCAGTTGCCGATACTGGTCACTGATTCGGGAATAATCAGCGGACCGGTGAATCCGCTGCAGTTTTTAAAAACGCTATCTTTGATAGTGGTCACCTTTTCGGGAATCTTAAGCTGGCCGTTGAAGCGGCGATACCTGAAAGCTGACGATCCAATGGAGGTCAACGATTCGGGGAGAATCAACAACGTGCGAGGTGATATATAACCGCTGTTCTCGCAGCCAAAGGCATGCGAGCCTATATCGGTCACGGTGTTGGGGATGGTCAATGAGGTAAAGTTACGATTCCAAAAAGCATAATCGCTAACTTTTGTCACCGTATAGGGGTCATCATGCTCAATAACCGTTCCCTTATCGCTTGTGGTGGTGTAGATGTGGTGGGCAATGGCGGGTATATCAAAATAAATATCCAAATAATATGTTAATCCGGTACCGCCGCTTAATGTAACCGTATTGGAGCCATTCGTCACGAAATTGAAACCGTTATATGTGAAACTGACTGTCTGGGCATTAGCCATTGGCAAAATGAGCAAGGCGATTAGCACCATGAGCAAAAAACGTAGAAGGAGTTTCATAGCTGTGTTGTTTTTGAAATGAATGTGATTGTATAAATACTTATGGTGGATTTTCATTGCAAAGTTAATGTGTTTTTTTGAAGAAACAAATATAATGTAGTTCATTAAGAATGTTTAACAAGAAAGCCGTTTTATGTAATTTTTCTGCCAAAGTACAGTAATGAATGGCAAATTCAGGAGGTGAATCAACACCTTTATCCGTTTCGGAAAACTTATGATACGGCTTCTCGTTGGGGCGACAGGCCGATGATTGCCCAAGATTGTGCCCATAATTGCCGTCTTTTTTCCAATTTATTTCTTTGTGCGTTTCCAAGTCGAAATTTTTCACTATCTTTGCAAATTATTCCATGGCTCATTCTAAATCATCACCATAATGAAACGATTTATCCTTATTGTCCTCACGCTGGTGCTCACTGCGGGCATTGCGGTGCAGGCACAAAAACGCGACAAGAACCTCACGATTGCCGTCACCTTGCCGGGCGGCCAGCCCGCCACGGCAGCCACAGTGGCTCTCACCCACACCGACTACGCCCTGTCCTACGGCACCATTGCCCTGAACGCGCAAGGCAGCGTCACCGTCAAGGTATATGCCGGCAACCACCGCATCGACGTCAGCCAGCCGGGCTATGTGGATGCCTCGGCCACCGTCAACGTGCAGGCCGACACCACCGTCACCCTCGAGCTTGCCGAGGAGAACACCCTGCCGTTCTCGCTGCAAACCACCGTGCTGCACAACGCGCACACGGGGCTGAACGACGTCACGCTCACCTGGAACCAGGAGGCACCCGTCTTTTTCGATGACTTCGAGAGCTACGAGCCGTTCAGCATCAACTTTGGCAACTGGACGGGCATCGACGGCGACGGACTGATGACCGCACCCCTCGTGGGCGAGTACATCAACCGGGGAGTGATGCAATATGCACAAATCATCAACCCGCTCACCGTGTCGCCGCCCTGGTGGTACGACTATCCCATCTTGCGCCCCTACAGCGGACAGCAGTATGTGGGGTTCATACGCACCTACAGCGGCGCGGCCAACGACGACTGGCTCATCTCGCCCACCATCACGCCGGGCAACAAGAACGTGCTGGCGTTCATGGCCAAAGCCGCCGACCAATACAAGGAGAAATTCCAGGTTTATATCACCACGCAGGTTGACAATCCCACACGTGCCGACTTTGTGATGCTGGGCAACACCAACTACGAGACTGCCGACTACCGTGGCTGGCGCGAGTTCTGCTACGACCTGGGCCAGTATGCCGGCGTGCCGGTGAAATTTGCCATCCGCTACATCAGCGAGACCAATAGTGGCGGCGCGTTCATGCTCATGGTCGATGATGTGTATGTGGGTCAGGACATTCCCACGTCCAACCAGGCTCGCAAGCGCCTCCAGCGCGCGCAGCGCGTGCCGATGGCCTTGCGTTCGCCCATGAATCCCAACGAGACGTTCAACGTGTTCCTCGACGGTATCCTGGTGGGCACCACCGATGCCTACGAGTACACCTACCGCGACCTGGCCGCCGGCACCTACGAGCTGGGCGTGCAGGCCGTCTATGCCGCCTCGAGCACCGATGTGGTCACCACCACCGTCACCATTGCCGACAACAACGCCCGCGTGGCCGTGCGCGTGACCACCAACAACGGCCGCAGCGTGAGCGGCAACACCGTCGAGCTCACCGACGTGGCCACCGCCCACACCTACACCGCAAGCATCGATGGCGACCTGGCCACCTTTGAATCGGTTCCCTGCGGCACCTATTTGGTGGGGGTCACCGCCGAACACTACGAGGTGTACGACAGCCAGGTCGACATCCTGGCCGACTGCACCCTCGATGTGGCACTCACCGAAACCATTGTGGAACCCTATAACATCACCGTCGATCCCGACGACGCCGGCAACGCCACCCTGCGCTGGAACCAGAACCTGTCGTTCACCGACAGCTTTGAGGACTACCCCGACTTCGCCACCGGCAGTTTCGGCAACTGGCGCACCTACGACCTCGACGGGCACTACGTCTATCCCATCGCGCTGGGTGCGATGACCAACATCGTCACATTCCCCGGTTCGGGCACGGCCAGCAACCCCACGGCCATCGCGCCCATGGTGTTCAACCCATGGCAAACCATGCCCCCCATGCTCCCCACCGACCCCGCCGTGCAGGCACCCACCGGCGACAAGACCATCATCTTCTTCTCGCCCCAGCAGAACGGCGCCAACAAGTGGCTCATCTCGCCCGAGCTCACCATCCGCGACGGTTATGTGTGCCGCTTCACCGCCAAGGCCTATGCCCAGTACACCGAGTCGATGGAGGTGTGCGTGTTGCCCAACGGCGGCGACCCCACCAGCGACACCTACGTGCCCGTGAGCAAAATCGACCAGCTCACCACCGGCGCGTGGACCATCTACGAAACCGACCTGGCCCAGTTTGCCGGCCAGCAGGTGCGCATCGGCGTGCACTACACCTCGTTCGACGCCTTCTTTGCCCAGCTCGACGATTTCTATGTGGGCAACGGCGAGGAGGAGGGCTCGACCATCGACGTGGGCTTTATCGACCACTACGAGGTTTATCTCGACGGCCAGCTGCGTGGCACCGTCTCAGAGCCGGTCTACACCTTCACCCACCTGGTCAATGGCCGCCATGTGGCCGGGGTCAAGGCCATCTACACCAGCGGCGCCTCGGCAATGGTGGAGTATGTGTTCACCATCCAGGCCACGGCACTGCCCGGCGACGTGAATGGTGACGGACGCGTGGATGTTGACGACCTCAACATCATCATCAACATCATTCTGGAACTGAACCAAGATGCCGATGCCAAAGCCCGTGCCGATGTCGATGGCAGCGGACAGGTAGACATCGACGACATCAACTCATTGATTAATATTCTATTAACCCAATAATCAGCTAAAGCCATGAAAAACATCTTTTTCATTTTGGCATTGGCCTGGCTGGCCAGTGCGATGCTTGGTTGCGATTCAAGCAATTCAAATGGTGCGAGCAGTAGCACCGACACCGACACCGTCGTAGTGCACGACACTGTTGAAGTGCGCGATACCGTTCATGACACGGTCACGGTATTGCCGGCTGGCACTTTCACCTACAACCTGCCGTGCCAGGTGGTGCACATTCACCCCGAAAAAGAGGGCAAGGCCCTCCTGTTCTTGTGGCTGCATGGTGGTGTGACTGACCGGAAGTTTCACAGCTACAGCACGCATCCCAACCATTGGGACTACGCTCATGCCGATGACGACATTATTAACTACCTGCGCAAGACGGAAACCAAAGCCATCGCCTTGCTGCCGATGTGCCACAAGGCCGACCGGCTGCAATGCGTTCGGTGGCAGGATTGCTACGCTGATGTGAAAGCGATGATTGACCAGTATGTGAAAAGCGGGCTTGTTGACCCTAAGCGCATCTATGTGGCCGGCTCGTCAGATGGCGGGGACGGTACGTGGAACTATGTGTCGCAGCACCCACAGGTGTGGGCGGCAGCCATCGCCATGCAGTGCAATGGGCCGCAGATGACTTCCGTGTCTACTTATTTCTACAATTCGAGGGACGAGGCCGATTGTGAGTCGCAGGTAAACCGCTTGAAGCAAAGCGGAGCGAACATCATTGACTACGAGCATCATCCGGAATTAGGCCATCCGGACGACATCTATTGTACCGCAGCTCGGTTGGCTAAATTCTTCAGCCACCGGCAGCCGTGATAACCCGATAACGAGTTTGCTCGTTTACATGGCCAGTCGCAAGCCCAGAATCATGTTGGCGCTGGCGGGCTGGCTCACGGCGCGATAGGTGATGCGTGAATACTTGGGCGTGCCGCCCACGCTGCCGCCGCGGGTCACGCGGTAGTCGATGGACCCTTGGGTGCACATGGGGTCGACTTGGTCGTCGGCGTTGTAGCCCGCAAACCAGTCCTCGACCCACTCATACACGTTGCCGCTCATGTCGTAAAGCCCCAGTTCGTTGGGCGCCTTGGTGCCTACGGTTTGCGGTACCGATTCAGAGTTGGCATTGTGCCAGGCCACATCGTCGATGTTGTTGCTGCCGGCGTACTTGAATCCCTGGCTGAGCTGGCCGCCACGGGATGCATATTCCCACTCGGCCTCGGTGGGCAGGCGGAACTGCTTGCCGGTGAGCTCGTTGAGCTTGGCGATAAATGCCTGGCAATCGTCGTAGCTCACTTGCTCCACCGGGCGCTGCAAGTTCAGGGCATAGCCATTGGTGGGCGTGAAGTGGCTCGGATTGCTGCCCATCACAGATATCCACAGGGCTTGCGTCACTTCGGTTTGACCGATGCTGAAGTCTTTGGTCAGCGTCACCCGGTGTGTGGGCAATTCCGAATTTGTGACGTCGGCACCTTGCTCATCGGTGCCGCCCATGATAAACGTGCCGTGATTGACCCCCACCATGGTGAATGACACTCCACCCACGGTGTAGGTCATCGTCCTGCCGGCATCGCCATGGCCGTCGTAGTAGCCCAGAATCACGTTGATTACCTCGCTCACGTCTTCGATGTCGACCACGCCGTCGCCGTTCACATCGCCATAGATGTTGCTCGACACACGCTGCGGAGCCGTAAGCGACAGGCCGCCAACCAGCAACATTCCACACGCAAAAGCCATCAGCAGATGGCGCAAGGTGAATTGGTTCGTCTTCATTGTCTTTTGGGTTTAAGTTCGTAAGGGTGGGTTCTGTAAATCCGATTCTTGAGCCGCATTCAGGGCAGAACCCTGTTTGCCCCTCCAGCGAGGCACATCTGTTCGCTTGCAAAGTTACTATTTTTACTTCAATTTACCATTACCCCACCTATTTTTAATATTTATTAATATAATTTGGCCTGATTATTCCATTTTGCCCAACGTTCCCCAGCACAGTCACAAACACACTGGCCACCCTCCGAGAATCTAATAATGGGGCTCTGTGACGCCGGGGAGGGCGTTGTAGACTAAAAGGAACAAAAGGTTCAAAAACAATGACACGCGCATTGATGAGTCAATCGGTTCATTGGTAGCGAGATACAGTGTGGTTACCATCTCTAAGTCGCTCATTCTTTTGTTTATTTTGTTCCTTTTAGTCTAATTAATTACCCACCTATATATAGATTAGACGGGCATCGTCATCGCCCGCCGGGCGGTGGCGCGACGCCACAGTGCTGGCAATGCAAGGGGGGACTCCGGCGAAGGCCTTAGTGGGGTGGCTTGCCCACTCGGGTGGGGAGGGACACCGCGATGTCGGCACCAAACACGCGTTTGTGCAGGTGACCCCCATATTTCTTTACCTCAAATCATTGTGGAATCAAAAAAACTTTGTATCTTTGCGGCGACCAAAATTGTGACGCGATGAAA
>JAFSYB010000047.1 GCA_017443765.1 Muribaculaceae bacterium
GTCGTATTGGGATTGATTGCTGAGTAGATTTTGTCTCAAGCTGCGCGAAATCTGCAATTAAGTGAGTGCAACGCCAAGCTTGCTTGGGCGATGCCGAGCGTGTGCAGATTCTACAACCAGTAGCGGGCTACGGTTCAAGTAGTTGAGGCAAAAGATGCCAGCAAGCAACCCAAGACGTCCAAAACCATTCATCTCATTTTTGCAATTTATAGACCCCACCTTTATTATCTTCCGCTTTTGACCAAGCTGCGACCCTCTCCGAGGGTCTGGCATGGTCTTTCGCACAAAGTCGGGTTTCCGACCCGCCCGACCTCTTCGAGGTCATTTTACGGATTCATCCCATAACCGTATGTTCTGTCGGGGAACATATGCTTCCGTTACCCATACGATTCGTTACAGAGCCTTTTTTTCAAGTTTTAGCGCGCTATGAGCAAAAAAGCCTATGATTTAGCCTGTTGAGTTTGCTCCGAGCCGTCGGCCAGTTGTGCCAGGGTGGCCCAGAGTGGGTCGGGAGGCAGGGGGGCGGTGAGGTCGATGTCGATTTGGCTCACGGGGTGGGTGAACTGGATGCGGTGGCTCTGCAGGCAGATACCACCATCGGGGTTGCTGCGCGGTGCGCCGTACTTGAGGTCGCCTTTCACCGGGCAGCCGATGGCTGCGAGTTGGCAGCGGATTTGGTGCTTGCGGCCGGTGATCAGCTCCACCTCGAGCAGGTGGTAGCGGTCGCCGCTGGCCAGCAGCCGGTAGTTCATCACCGCCTTGCTCGCGCCCTCCACCGGGGTGGGCGAGGCGTAGGTCTTGTTGTTGCGCTCCACGCTGGTGAGCCAGTGTGTGAGCGTGCCGGTGCGCTGCGGCGGGGCGGCGGTGGTGATGGCCCAGTAGGTCTTGTGCACCTCGCCGCGACGCAGCAGCTCGTTCATGCGCGAAAGCCCTTTGCTGGTGCGGGCGAACACCACCAGCCCGCTCGTGGGGCGGTCGATGCGGTGTACCACGCCGCAGAACACGTTCCCCGGCTTGGCATATTTCTCCTTGATCCACTGCTTGAGCGTTTCCACCAGCGGCACGTCGCCCGTGCGGTCGCCCTGCACAAGCTCGCCTGCGGCCTTGTTCACCACTATGATGTGGTTGTCCTCGTAGACTACTTCCATGCGTACACCTTATTATTATAATTTCCTCGATTGCTTTGACGGCGCAAAGTTACATAATTCTCGCGTAACGCGTGGCGATTCTGCGGCGAAAAGTGAGTTTGAAGGTGGGTTATAGCTCCCACCTTAAGTCTTTTAGCCATTTATGCTTTTGCTCATGCGGTTCTTTTTAGTCAAGTCAGCTACCCACACGATTCGTTACAGAGCGTAAAAAAACCACCATCATTAGTTGCCTTTGCTCTTGGGGTGAAATGTGGGTGTTACGGATTGTAAGTGTTAAGGGCAGTTAATGCCCCTTTGCGAGATGCTGTGAGTAGAAAAATCCAACTTTTTTCCCCGAAATCGCGCAAATTTAACACTGCGGGTTGTGTTTTCGGAAAAATTTGTTTACCTTTGCGAACTGAAATTTGCTTATTGTTAAGAAACCGTCATTCAGATGGACGATTAAGTGCGTGAAAGTCAAAGGCTTCGGCTGTGTGCGGAAGTCGCTAATAGTGTCTATGTGTCGTCTGCTTACGGTTTGAAACTGATGATAGAAAAAATTATGTTTAAGATACAATTAAAAACAGTGCTTATGAGTTTTAAGAAATTGCTTTCGCTCATTGTGCTCTCGTTGGTGGCGTTCACCATCCACGCCCAGGTCAAGGCCACGGGTACGGTTCTCGATGAGAACAATGAGCCGGTAATCGGTGCCACCGTGACCCAGAAGGACAAACCTGGCAACGGCACGGCGACCGACTTTGACGGAAACTTCACGCTGACGGTGCCCAACGGGGCGCAAATCAAAGTCACCTACATCGGCTATGAAGATGTGGTGATGCCAGCAAAGAGTGGAATGAAAATTGTGCTCAAGCCCAGTGGAAACACGCTGGAGGAGGTGGTCGTGACGGGCTACCAAAAAGTGGACAAGCGCCTCTTCACCGGTGCAACCACCAGTGTGGACGCCAGCAAGGCGAAGCTCGACGGTGTGGCCGACGTGAGCCGCTCGCTCGAGGGACGTGCCGCCGGTGTGCAAGTGCAGAATGTGTCGGGTACCTTTGGTACCGCCCCCAAAATCCGTGTGCGTGGCGCCACCTCCATCTACGGTAGCTCCAAGCCCCTGTGGGTGGTCGACGGTGTGATTCTCGAGGACAACGTGGACATCAGCGCCGACGACCTGTCGTCGGGCGATGCCACCACGCTGATTGCCTCGGCAGTGGCCGGCCTCAACGCCGACGACATCGCCAGCTTCCAGATTCTGAAGGACGGTTCGGCAACCTCAATCTACGGCGCAAAGGCTAATGCCGGTGTGATTGTGATCACCACCAAGACCGGACGCAAGGGACACACCTCTATTAATTATACGGGCGAGTTCACCTACCGTCTGAAACCCAACTACCGTGACTTCAACATCAGCAACTCGCAAGAGCAGATGGGCATCTACAAGGAGATGGAGCAGAAAGGCTGGCTCGAGATGTCCAACCTGATCAACGGCTCGGCTTCGGGTACCTACGGGCAGATGTACCTGCTCATGAACCAATATAACAAAACCAACGGCCAGTTCGGTTTGGAAAACAGTCGTGCGGCCATGAACGCCTACCTGCGCAATGCCGAGCTGAACAACACCGACTGGTTCGACCTGCTGTTCAACAACAACATCATGCAGAACCACGCGGTGAGCATCAGCGGCGGTACCGACAAGGGCTCGTTCTACACCTCGGTGTCGCTGCTCAACGACCCGGGCTGGTACAAGCAGAGCACCGTGGAGCGCTACACGTTCAACAGCAACGCCATCTACCAAATTACCGACAAGGTGCGCGTGAAGATCCTCAACAGCGACAGCTACCGCCGCCAGCGCGCGCCGGGCACCCTGGCCCAGAACGTGGACGTGGTGAGCGGTAACGTGAGCCGTTCGTTCGACATCAACCCCTACAGCTTCTCGCTCAACTCGAGCCGCGCACTCGACCCAACGCTCACCTACCGGCGCAACTACACCGACTTCAACATCTTCCACGAGTTGGAGCAGAACTACATCGACCTGAACGTGCTCGATGTGAAGTTCCAGGGCGAGTTGCAAATCAAGCCCATCATGAAGCAGGACCAGAACCTGGAAATCAACCTGCTGGCCAGCTACCGCTACAGCAACTCGGAGCAGAACCACTATGTGATGGACAACAGCAACCAGGCCATGGCCTACCGTGTGGGTGTGGACCCGGAGAACGCCATCATCCGCTCGGCCAACACCTACTTGTACACCGACCCCGACGAGCCCAACGCGCTCCCCGAGACGGTGCTGCCCCGTGGCGGTATGCTGTTCTATCACAAGTATGCCATCACGCAGGTTGACTTCCGTGCCCAGGCACAGTACATGAAGAACTTCAACGACAAGCACCTGTTCCAGCTCATGGCCGGTGCCGAGGCAAGCCGCACCGACCGCTATTCCCAGAGCTTCGAGGGCTGGGGCATTGAGTACAGCGGCCACTTGACCAGTGTGCGCTCCACCCTGTTCAAGCAGAAAGAGGAGGAGAACGGCACCTATTTCTCGGATTCGCGCGGTTACCGCCGCAATGCGGCCTTCTTTGCCGTGGCCACCTACAGCTACCTGGGCAAGTACATCTTCAACGCCACCGGGCGTTACGAGGGCTCGAACCAGATGGGACACACGCGGCAGAGCCGCTGGCTGCCCACCTGGAACGTGTCGGGTGCCTGGAACGTGCACGATGAGAACTTCTTCCGCGATGCCCCGTTCAAGCGCTGGTGGAACACCGCCAAGCTGCGCCTGTCCTACTCGCTCACCGGCGAGAGCGGCCCCTCGGGGCTGGCCAACGCCGAGGCTCTCTACTACCCCTACTACCCCTGGCGTCCCGAAACCGAGACCAAGGAGGTGGGTATCGGCTTGAACGGCCTTGCCAACGAGGAACTTACCTACGAGAAAAAGCATGAGTTTGATGTCGGTCTCGACCTCGGTTTCGTGGGCAACCGCATCAACCTGGAGTTTGACTGGTACAAGCGCAACAACTTCGACCTGATTGGCCTTATCAACACCACCGGTGTGGGTGGCTTCATCAGCAAGTATGCCAACGTGGCCGAGATGAAGTCGCACGGCGTGGAGTTCACGCTCTCGACGCGCAACATCGACCCGGTGAACCCCGCCGACTTCAGCTGGAGCACCGACCTCACCTTCGCCTACTCGAAGACCAAGATCACCAAGCTCGACTCGCGCAGCAACGTCATCAGCCTGGTGCAGGGCAGCGGCTTCCCCCTCGAGGGCTATCCGCACCGCGCCGTGTTCTCCATCCCCTTTGTGGGTCTTGACAACCACGGTGTGCCCCAAATCATCAACCAGGACGGAGAGGTCACCACAAGCGACATCAACTTCCAGGAGTATGAGAAGCTCGACTTCCTCAAGTACGAGGGTCCGGTCGACGCTCCCTATTCGGGTGGCTTCGGCAATATGTTCGGCTGGAGGGGCTTCCACCTGAATGTGTTCATGACCTACTCGTTTGGCAACGTGTTGCGCTTGACGCCGACTTTCTCGGCTGCCTACAGCGACCAGCGCGCCATGCCCAAGGAGTTCAAGAACCGCTGGGTGATTCCCGGCGACGAGGAGCAGACCGACATCCCCGGCATCGCCTCGCGCCGCCAGACCTACAACAACCCCTACCTGGGTTATGCCTACAACGCCTACAACTACAGCACGGCTCGCACGGCCGACGGTGGGTTCATTCGCCTGAAGGAGATTTCGCTCACCTACGACCTGCCCAAGTCGTTCATCAGCAAGCTGCGCATGACCAGCGCCTCGGTGAAGCTTGCAGCAACCAACATCTGCCTGCTCTACGCCGACAAGAAACTCAACGGCGAGGATCCCGAGTTCTTCAACACCGGTGGTGTGGCTTCGCCCAACCCCAAGCAGCTCACCTTCACGCTGCGTTTCGGACTCTAATCAAGTGTGTTGAACCTTTAAAGCGCAATATAAGAATATGAAATTGAAATACACATTCCTGATTGCCGCGCTTGGCCTGCTGGCCTTGTCGTCGTGCAACGATTATCTGGACAAGACTCCCGACACACGCGTCTATCTGCAGAACGTGGACCAGCTCAACAAGCTGCTTGTGGACGCTTACATGGGCAACGACTTTGCCTGCGTGTGCGAGCTGTCGAGCGACAATATGGTCGACAACACCGCCCCCGACAAGAGCGGCAACCGTTACAACCTGTCGGCCTACGACCTGGCCGATAACCAGTTGTTTGCTTGGGAAGATGTCACCTTGGGCACTGGCGAGGACACGCCCTACTCGGTGTGGAACTCGTGCTATGCCGCCATTGCCAATGCCAACGCGGTGCTCGACCGCGCCGCCGAGTTCGAGGCCAACATGGCCGACGACAACGGCCCGCTGAACTACACCGATTCGTTGAAGCTCCAGGCCGTGAAAGGTGAGGCCCTGCTTGTGCGTGCCTTCCACCACTTCATCTTGGCCAATGTGTTCTGCATGCCCTACGCCGGTCCTGACAAAGGCAAGGAACAGCAGGGACTGCCCTACATGAAGGAGTGCGAGACCACCGTGAGCCCGATGTACGAGCGCGGCAACCTGGCCGACTTCTACGCCAACATCGAGGCCGACCTGCTGGCCGGCCTGCCCCTGATCAGCGACCAGTTCCACGAGGTGTCGCGCTACCACTTCAACCGCAATGCGGCCAACGCTTTTGCCTGCCGCTTCTACCTGTGGTGCCGGCAGTACGACAAGGCCAAGTATTACGCCGACTTGGCTCTGGGCGACAACCCGAGGGTGAACATGAACCCGCTGTGGCGCCGTTCCGACCTCTACTCGGGTGAGGATCATGTGCGTGCCAACAGTGGCATCAACAACCCCTCGATTTATATGTCGATTGCCACCTACTCGGTGTTCAGCCGCCGTCCGGGCGACCGCTATGGCTGCAAGGACAATGCCGCCAGCGGCACCTTCCGCGGCCCCGGCCCCACCTGGGGCAGCTCACACCCCTGTTTCCAAGGCATGATTTTCTACAGTGGCTCCACCGAGTACGGACTGATGTTCTACGCCAACTGGGGCGAGCTGTTCGAGTACACCGACAAGCTGGCCGGCATTGGCTATGTGCACATGATGCGCAATGAGTTCACCGTCGAGAAGTGTCTGCTCGAGCGCGCCGAGGCCGAGATTTTCCTCCAGCAGTACGACGAGGCAGTGGCCGACCTGAAGATGTGGCTCGACAACCGCGACGACTGTGTGAACAAGTCGAGCTCCACAACGGCACTCACCGAGACTGCCATCGAGCGCTTCTACAACAAGCCGGTGAAGAACAACTTTGAGATCAACAAGCCGATGCACATCGACGAGGTGTTCCACAGCGACCAGTACCCCATCTTGCCGCGCATGGAGCCCCTGCTGCAGTGCGTGCAGCACTTCCGCCGCATCGAAACCGTGCACAAGGGCGACCGCTGGTTCGACCTCAAGCGCTTCGGCATTGAGATTGAGCACCGCATTGGCACCAACCGCATCGAGAAACTCGTTGTGGGCGACAAGCGATGGGCTATCCAGCTGCCCTACGAGGTGTGGATTGCCGGCCTGGAGAAGAACGAGCGCGACGCCAAGCCCCAAGAGGGACAGCCGACACCCAACCCTGGCGAGAATGTCACCCAACTCAGGGATTAAGTAACGCAACATGACAATCATTAATATTAAGTAATGAACATGAAAAAGTCAATATTATACCTGGTTATGCTCGTGCTGGGCGGCGTGGCCCTGATGTCGCTGCCCGCGTGCAGCGAAGACAAGTTCGGCCCATCGATCTTCCCCGAGGAGGGCGACGTGCTCGACCCCAACTCGGTGACCTACGAGTTCGACAAGTGGCTCGACGAGAACTACCGCAAGCCCTACAATGTCAAGTACCTCTACAAGATGGAGGACGTGGGTACAAACATGAACTACAACCTGATTCCGGCCGACTACGACAAGGCCGTGGACCTTGCACTGCTGGTGAAGTACCTGTGGTTTGATGTCTATAGCGAGGTGGCTGCCTCGCGCGACACCTTCCTCAAGGAGAACGCGCCTCGTGTGTTGCACATCATCGGCTCGGCCGCCATGAACCCCAACAGCGGCTACGAAACCGTGGGTCTGGCCGAGGGTGGCGTGAAGGTGAACCTGTTCAAAGTGAACCAGATGAACCTGAGCAATTTCGACATGATGAACGAGTACTACTTCAAGACCATGCATCATGAGTTCGCCCACATTCTCCACCAAAAAATCAACTACCCCAAGGAGTTTGACGAGATCACCAACACCAAGTACGAGGTCAACGATTGGACATCACGAGGCGGCACTGAGCACGACGGCGTGGTGAACTCGCTGGGCTTTGTCTCCAAGTATGCCTCGAGCGCCAAGCGCGAGGACTTTGCCGAGGTGGTGGCCAATCGCGTCACCATGACCGACGAGGACTGGGACGCCATGATGGTGCGTGCCGGACAGGGGTGGGCAAAGTACGAAGTTACCACCGGCACCTTCTACTGCGCCTACTTCTATTTCGACAACAACAAGGCTGGCGACGAGAACAAGTCCTACTTCCTGTCCAGCATGGGCTACACCACCAAGGTGGACGAGAACGGCGACATGACACTCGTGCGCTACGGCAAAGATGTGTACCAGCTGGCCGTGCTGCCCATCACCGATGAGAACATCTACGACCAAACCGGCACGTTGGTGCGCGTGAACCACACCGATGCCAACGGCAACCGCGCCGAGAAGGCCGAGGACGGCAACTGGCTCGTGGTGGATGTCACCGGCAACTTCATCCCCATCAAGGTCTATCCCGTCGAGGACGATGACGACATTGATGGCGTGCAGGCCATCAACCAGAAGCTGGAGATTGCCTCCAAGTGGCTCAAGGACCAGTGGGGCGTGGACATCGAGATGCTGCGCGCCGAGGTGCAGAAACGCCAGAACGAGTACAAGGCCGACCCCGAGGCTCTGATCAAGAGGCTCCGCAGGGAGGCTTTCGGACACGAATGACATCAATCCTTAAAATGATTATCCGACAATGAAAAAGATATTCAAAATTTCGGCATTATTGCTGCTGGTAGCCGTGAGTGCCACCTCGTGCTTCAAGCTGGAGCAGGACGACATCTTCGACAAGAGCGCCGCCGAGCGCCTCGACGAGGAGGCTGCCTCCTATGAGCAGCTGCTCACTTCGCAGGGCGGCGTGTGGCAGATGGAGTACTATGCCAACGAGGACATGCAGGGCTACGTGTATGTGATGAAGTTCCACACCGACGGCACCGTCGACATCTCGGGTCACAACCCCTATATCGGTGCTGTGGACAAGGGCAACGGCTCCACCGAGGTCAAATATGGCCAGGCCACCTCGCAGTGGGACATGATTTCCGACAACGGCCCCGTGCTCTCCTTCAGCAGCTACAACAAGTATTTCCATGTGTTCTCGCGCCCTGACGACATCCTCAACACCAGCAACGGCACCGGTAACGACGGCCGCGGTTTCGAGGGCGACTATGAGTTCACGCTGCTCAAGTACAGCGGAGATACGCTCTACATCGAGGGCAAGAAACACAACCTGGCCATGCTCATGACGCGCCTGCCGGCCGACACCGACGACAAGGCCTACCTGCAGACCGTGGTCGACAACTGGAGCAAGTACTTCAGCCCGCTCATCCCGCGTGTGTTCCTCACCTATCCCAACGGCGACCGCTATGTGATTCGCGACGGCTCGGGGCTGATTATGAGCCTCTACGAGGACAAGGTGGAGGACGGCTACGACCCGCTCACCGAGCAGTTCACGCGCAACGGCATGATTGGCTACACGGCGTTTGGCTTCATGAAGCCGCTCGAGCACGAGGGCTTCAGCGTGCAGCACTTCCTGCCGCAGGACGACGGCTCGCTGCTGTGCACCGAAGACAACACCTCGACCATCTCGGCCGGCGACCTGGCTCTGGACTGCTTCAACGACACGCTGCACTACATGCGTCCCAAGTCGCAACCCACCGACAACACTCAGGCGGCCCGTGAACTGGCCATCGAGCGCGTCAAGGCCGAGAAGCCCGGCGAGGCTACCGTGAAAACGTCTTATTGGGAACTGAACCAGTCGCTGTGCACCGGCGCAGTGAAGGCCGCACTTGATGAGCTAAACGGCCAGCTGCCCAAGCGACAGAGCTACAAGCAGAATGTGAAATCCGTGAAGTTCAATTATGTAGGCTATCCCATGCAGGGCTATGAGGTGATTGTGGAACTCGCCATCTCCAGTGCCAGCACACTGTCTATGAAGTTCTACTATCAGCCCGAGTACACGGGCGAGAACGCCATGCGCTTCAATTTCCTGGAGCACGACGGGCTGACTTCGACTGTTACCTATTACGATGCCGAGAACTTCTCGGGCCTGAAGCACTTGATTGAGGCCATTATGGACAGCTACAAGCTGTCGGCGGCGTCGATGCTCGCCCCCACGCGCTTAACCTTCACCTCGACGACCAATGCCGCCAATGTGATGGTGCTCGACACCAAGCGCTGGTAAGCTGTGACCGAATCCCGGCTGTGGCGTGGCCCAAGGCATGCCACAACCGATAACAAAGAACAAATCAATTTTTAATTCACCCTTTTTATTAACTAATCTTTTTGTAACTATGAAAAAGAGTTTACTTTTTGCAGCTGTCCTGTCGCTGGCTCTCACGGCAAGCTCCCAGGTGGCTCGCAACGCTGGCACCGCCACGCAGACCAAGGCTGTGGCAACCACGCAGCTCAAGGACGTGAAGGTCGACCACAAGATGGCCGAGCAGTACACCGGCCAGAGCCGCCTCGTGCAGGGTCCCAAGAAAGCTGTGCCCGCCAACAGTGCCTACTACCTGCGTCCCAAGGGCACCATGTACTGCAACTGGAACAACGAGGGCAGTGGCTTCATCATGCCGTTTGTCAACACCAAGCCTTACGACGAGGTGACTTGGCGCAACATGTCCACCGCCGACGGCCGCCCCGCTTGGGGTTACTGGCTGTTCAACGGCGAGACCAGCGAGCGTGACTCGCTCACGAGCGATACCTACGACCTCACGGTGCGCTATGGCTACGAGTATGATGACGCCCCCTACCTGAAGATGGGCGGTGTGGGTCCCTACACCCTGAGTGGCTACCGCGTGAACCGCACCACTGGTGCCATCGAGAATGAGGCCAATAGCGGTGTTGCCTCTGTGGTCAACTCGCAGGAGATTTACAGCGATTTTGAGACCAATATGCTGGCTTCGGCCCACTACTATGGCTCGAGCAACCGCTTCGGCAACGAGATGTACGGCTGGATTTACTACAGCGGTGCCCCGGGTCCCGACTACGACCCCGAGGCTGAAGACCCCGACCGCAGCGGCTACTGGTTCGGTAAGAACTATGGCAACTGGAACATCTTCGGTTGCGGCTTTGAGAAGCCCATCTCGCCCTATGTGCTGAACAAAATCTACTTCTGGGTCACCGACCTTGAGGTGAAGAACACCGTTGAGCTTGAGGCTCGCGTGTATCGTGTGGGCGATGAGCTGCCTGCTTACGTCGACACCACCGCCGCACAAATCGACCCGGCTCTGCTCACCGAGGAGAACCTGATTTGCACCGGCCGCACCACCATCACCCCCGCCTTGGTTGAGGAATCGCAAGGCTCACCCATTCTCGAGTTCACCCTTTGGGAGTCTGACCCCGTAGTGGGCATCGAGTACGAGACCACCCCGCAGATTGACGACGCTGTCGTGATTCTGATTGTCGGCATGGACCAGGAGGACATCACCTCGATTTCGGGTCTGATCACCACCGACGAGGAAGACGAGGGCGTTGGCGAGGTTACCTACATGGGTCAAATGCAGGACGGCGAGATTATTAACTGTGTGGGTCTGAACAACTTCTTCACCAGTGGCGCGCTCAAGGCTGGTTCTTCGATCCTGCTCGATGTGAGCCGCCCGTTCATGGTGTTCAACTACAGCTTCGAGGAGGGCGAGTACACGTTCCCCAACGCTGGTGGCACGCTGTCCTACAACGTGGGCGGCGAGACGCTCACCGGCATCGAGATTTATTGCACCAATCCCATGGCTGACTGGACGGTGACCACCGACAATGGTGCCGATGTGCCCGAGTGGCTCACCATCACGCTCAGCGATGTGATGGAGAGTGGCGAGTTCACTGGCCTGGTTGATGCCAACGTGGTTGCCGCCGCTCTGCCCGACAACCTGCCTGGCCGCGAGGCTACCGTGCGCTTCGCCATCAACGGCGCCTACATTGACTACCATTTCATCCAGGGCGAGCCTGTCCAGGGCACTCCGGGTGATGCCAACGGTGACGGCCGCATCGACATCGACGATGTGAACATCATCATCAACATCATGCTCCAGAAGAACGCAACCCTCGAGGAGTATCCTATGGCTGATGCCACCGGTGACGGTGTTGTCGATGTGGACGACCTGAACTACGTTATCAACGTCATGCTGGGCAAGGTTCCCACTGCCGAGTGATGATGAGCAACCATGTTATGAAATAAGCAGTTTCTTAACATAATTTGTGGGCGGGGCCGGCTGTTGCAGCCGGCCCCGCCCTGTGTGTGCGAGAGCAACTGCCGCTGCCTCTGCCTGGCTCCGCTGGCGGCGCATGGCATCAGCATCGCCACAACGGGCAGCGTAAGGGGACGATTCGTTCCCAGCTCGAAAAGCTGGGGGATTCGTCTGTCGGGGCCGGCGCAGCTGGGGACTGTGCCGCTGTGCGAGGCCGGTGTTATATTGTGATTGTTAGAAATTTCGTTAAAATCCCGTGCGTTAGTTGGCTGTGTGCGGATTTTTTTGCAAATTTGCAAGTTCAACGACAAATCGCCCTTTTGCGGGCAAAATGATAGACAAGATGAAAAGACTATTGAGTATCGTGGCAGCCGGGCTGCTGGCATTGGGTGCTTGGGCCGTACCGGCTTGCCCCACGCCATTCGTGACCTCGCAACCCGACGGCACGTCGGTCACCTTGCGTCTGCATGGTGACGAGTTCTACAGTTTCACCACCACTGCCGACGGCTACACGGTGATTCGCGGCGCCAATGGTGCCTGGGAGTATGCGCGCCGTGTGGATGGCCGCCTCGAAGCCACGGGCATGGTGGCGCACGATGCCGGCTCGCGCTCGCCCGCCGAGCAGGCTCTGCTCGCTGCCACACAGCCCGGCCTCATCGACCGCCCGGCTGTAGACCGCTCCCGTCAGGCACGCGCACAGGCACAGGTGCCCAATCGCGTTCGCGTGTTCGACATCACCAAGTTCCGCGGTCTGATTATCCTTGTCGAGCCCAGCGACTTGAGCTTTACCATGGGCGACAATGCCGCCAAGTTCTATGACGAAATCATCAACACCCACAACCTCACGCAGGTGAGCTTTGGCGACTACGGCGTTTGGACCGGTAGTGTGCGCGACTATTTCTACGACAACACGATGGGTGCTTTTGACCCGCATTTCGACATTGTGGGCCCGGTGAAGGTGTCGTACAAATCCACCGATTTCCGCAATCCCAGCAGTGGTGCCGCCGATGGCGCCCGCTTGGCGTTTCGCGAGGCACTGAGCAAGCTGAACTACGATATGGACTTCAGCATCTATGACGGCGACAACGACGGCAAGGTGGACAACGTGTGCTTTGTGGTTGCCGGCTACGGCTCGAACTACGGCTCGAACTACGCCGGCCTGTTGTGGCCGCACGAGAGTACCAACCTGGGCGGCAGTGCCTACTACGATGGGAAGAAAATCGACCGGTATTCCTGCTCCACCGAGCTGGGCGGCACGCAAGGCGGAGGCTATGTTGACGGCATCGGCACGTTCTGCCACGAGTTCACCCACGTGCTGGGCTTCCCCGACCTCTATGACGCCGACTATGGCGACGGTGGCGGCCAGTCGCACGACCCGGGCGACTGGGACCTGATGGCCGGAGGCTCCTACCTGAACGGCAGCCGAACGCCCGTGGGCTACAGCATCTTTGAGCGTTATGCGCTGGGCTTTGCCACACCGCGCACCATCACCAGCGTGGGCAGCTACTCGCTCAGCCCCCTGGGCGAGAGCAACGAAGGACTGATTCTGCGCACACCGCAGAACCGGGAATACTTTATCCTGGAGAACCGCCAGAAAACCTCGAAGTGGGACCGCTATGCGCCCGGACACGGCTTGCTTGTGACGCGCATCGATTCCACCGATGTGTCGAAGTGGGCGACCAACTCGGTGAACAAGAATCCGGCGCATATGTACTACGAGCTGCTTCGTGCCGGCAACACCAAGAGTGGCGACCTGGCCAGCGACCCATTCCCCGGCACGGCCGGAGTGCCCATCATCACCAACTACACTGCTCCGAGCCTGGTCACCTGGACGGGCAAGGATAACCCCTATTCGCTCGTCGACATCATGGAAACGGGTGGCGTAGTCACATTCCAGGTTGAAACGGCCGGCGAGGAGAACTTCCTGTGTGAGTCGTTCGACAAGATACCCATTACCACCACCACGACCACCGAGGCGCAGGGCAACATTGCCACCTGGCGCCTGGTGCAATGCCAAACGGTGAGGGTGGATGGCCGCAACCGCGCCGTGTCGATGAAGAACCCCGCCGTGGCGCAGATGCTCACGCCCGTGTATTACAACGTCAACATGGTGATGGTTGACGTGGAGAACACCTCGGGCGATGCCGCCAAGCTCCAGCTGCAGTACAGCGTGGATGGTGGCAGCAAGTGGACCACTGCCAAGACCTACACGGACGCCACCACCTACTCGGTGCCGGGAAGCACAGCGGGAGTGGTGTACTGGAACGTGAAGCTCACCAACGACCAGCCGGTGCAGTTCCGTGTACAAATGATTGGCGGCAGCAAAACGGCCCCGTGCCTGATGGATAATTTCACCGTCAGCTACACCGGCGAGCCGGGCGGCCCCGTTGACGTGCGCGGCGATGTGGACGGCAGCGGCGTGGTGGACGTGGACGACCTGAACATCATCATCAACATCATGATCAAGAAGGCCACGCTGGCCGCCTATCCCGCCGCCGACCTCGACGGCAGCGGACAAGTGGACGTTGATGACCTGAACCACGTCATCAACATCATGCTGCACAAGGAATGAGGAGTGAAGCAGCGAATGTCACACAAATAAATAGTATATCAACAACAGATTAGATAATGAGAGAACTTTTTGCAATGCTGTTGGCTGGATTGTCATTGGCGTTTGTCGCCAACGCTCGTCCGGCTAATCCGCTGGCTGTGGCCACACCGCAGCCCGATGGCACACAAGTCACCCTGCAACTGTGCGGTGACGAGTTTTATCACTTCAGTACCACCACCGATGGCTACACCGTGCTGAAAAACGCGTCGGGCTATTGGGTCTATGCCCAGCGCGATGGCGAAGTGCTGCGAGCCACCACCGTGGTGGCCCACGACGCCGGTCAGCGCACAGCCGCCGAGCAGGCCTTGCTTGCCGCCACGCCTCGCGGCCTCACCGACCGGGCCGCCGTGGGCACCAGCCGCCGCAGCCGCGCACTGGCACAGGCAGCACCCGCAAGGGTTCCGTTTGACTACGACAAGTTCCGCGGACTGATTATCCTTGTCCAGCCCAGCGATGTCACCTTCAGCATGGGCGACGACACGCAGCACTTCTACAACACCATCGTCAACCAGGCCAACATGACCCAGGTGGGTTTCGGCGACTACGGTGATTGGACCGGCAGCGTGCGCGACTATTTCTACGACAACACCATGGGGGTGTTCGAACCGCAGTTCGACATTGTAGGCCCCGTCAAGGTGAGCTACAAGAGCACGCAGATTGGCAGCAACTATGTCTATGCGTTCCAAACGGCCCTGCGCCTTGTCAACTCCGAAGTGGATTACACGAAATATGACAGCGATGGCGACGGCGTGGTGGACATGGTTTATTTCATTGTTGCCGGCAACACAGCCGCTATTCAGGGCAACGAGCAGTACGGCTACCTGTGGCCCCATGCCAGCTATGGTGTGGGCTCGGGCACCTACGATGGCAAGCGCATCAGCCGCTATGCCTGCTCCACCGAGTTGAACGGCCCTGTGGCCTACTCCTCGGTTGATGGCATTGGCACCATCTGCCACGAGTTCACCCACGTGCTGGGCCTGCCCGACCTCTACGACACCGACTATGGCGAAAACGGCCTGGCGCACCAACCTGGAGCCTGGGACATCATGGCGGCCGGCACCGACCTCAACAACGGGCGCACGCCGCCAGGCTACAGTGCCTATGAACGCTACTCGCTGGGCCTGACCCGGCCGCGGCTCCTCGACGCTGCCGGCGAGGGCACCTACACGCTCAACGCCCTGCCCGAAAGCAACGAATGCTTTATCTTGCGCACGCCCGTCGACAAGGAGTATTTCATCTTGGAGAATCGGCAAACCAACTCGAAATGGGACACCCACCTGCCAGGACATGGCCTGCTCGTGAACCGCGTCGACAGCACCGACCTTTCGTATTGGAGCATGAACAAGGTGAACTGCTACCCCGAGCACATGTGTTATGAGCTGCTGCGTGCCGGCAACACGGTGTCGGGCGACCTGGCCAGCGACCCCTTCCCCGGCCAGATCGGCGTGCCTGTGATTACCAATGCCACCACGCCCGGCCTGCTGACGTCCACCGGCGAGCAGAACGCCTACGACATCACCCGCATTGCCGAGAACAATGGTGTCATCACCTTCGACCTTGTGAAATCGGGTGTCGAGAAAGTGCTGGTGGAAACGTTCACCGGCATGGAAGACGGCAGCAGCCCCACGTTTGAGGCGCAGGGCACCATCGCCTTGTGGCGGCTGGCGCAGTGCACGCCGGTGACCGACGAGCTTGGCAACACGGCAGTGGCAATGAGGAATCCCAGCGTGCTCCAAATGCAGGAAACCGTTTGCCTCAACACGGCATGGGTGTCCGTCGACGTGAGCAACTCCTCGGCCACTCCGGCAAAGCTCACCCTGCAGAGCAGTGTGGATGGCGGCAAGAAATGGGTTGCTGCCCAAAGCTGCTCCGGAGGGACTTCGTTCACCGTGCCCGGCAGCACCAGCTTAACCACCTATTGGGTAGCCGAGTTCGACAACACGCAGCCTGTCCAGTACCGCATCCAGATGACTGCCGGCAGCAAGACCGCGCCCTGCCAAGTGGACAACTTCACCCTGCATTACACCGGCGAGCCCGGCACGGGCGAGGACTACCCCGTGGGCGACGTGAACGGCGATGGCCGCGTCGACATCGACGACGTGAACATCCTGCTGAACATCATCCTTGAGTTCGACACGGCCGACCGCTACGGCGGCCGCGCCACCGTCACCGGCGGCTCACGCGTGAGCATCGACGACGTGAACGCCGTCATCAATATCCTGCTTCAATAATAAAGGTGGGTTCTATAAATTGCAAAAATGAGATGAATGGTTTTGGACGTCTTGGGTTGCTTGCTGGCATCTTTTGCCTCAACAACTTGAACCGTAGCCCGCTACTGGTTGTAGAATCTGCACACGCTCGGCATCGCCCAAGCA
>JAFSYB010000048.1 GCA_017443765.1 Muribaculaceae bacterium
AGCCACTCCCATCTCATCGAATAGAGGAATGTAGTTCAGGTGATTGGTGAACCAGGTCTCCAAACCGCTGCCCATGAAGCTCTCGCTCACAGCGTACCACTTGATGATGGCTCCGATGAGCATCACCGCACCCGACAACACAGCCGTGAAACGCACACCCATCTTGTCGAGGATGATGCCGGCGAAAATCAGGAAGAAGACAAACACGTTGAGGAACACCTCGGCACCCTGCATCGTACCGAATGCCGTCGAGTCCCAGCCACGGGTCTCCTGCATCAAGTCCTTGATGGGCGAGAGGATGTCCATGAAAATGTAGCTGCAAAACATGGCCAGGGCCAGCAGCAGCAGCGCCGTCCACCGCATTCCGGCAGAATCGCGCAAAGTCGCTTTAAGTTCTTGTGACATTGTGTTTATTGTTTGATGAATAATAGTCGATTTTCAAATGAATTTGCAAAGTTACACAATAATGCACAATGCACAATGCGCAAAGCGATTTTTTTTGGCTCTGTTAGGTGTGGAGTGCCTTCAAGCCATACCGCCTTTTGGTGGTGTGCCTTAAATTCGCCTAATTCGTGCAATTCGCGTTTAGAATGAATGACCCACATAGAACCTTTTTGGGGGGCTCTGTGGTGTGTGACGTGTGGCTGGAACCGATTCCCGGTTCCAGGCCATTGCCGGTGTCGGGGGCGCTACTGGCAGGGTCTCTCACTCGATGGTGGCCACCACATATTCCGATCGTGTGCCGATGCGGAACTTGCCGCCCCAGATGCCCATGCCCGAGCTGACGTAGTAGCGCGTGTTGCCGCGTTGGTGCTCACCGTGCGAACACTCAAAGATGGCGTCGGTGATCCAGCTGATGGGCCAAATCTGCCCACGGTGGGTGTGGCCGCTGAACTGGAAGTCGATGCCGCATTGCTCGGCCTCCTCGAGGTGGTTGGGCTGGTGGTCGAGCACGATGGTGTAGCTTTCTTGCGGAACGCTTTCCATGATTTCGGCCAATGCCCGTCGGTGGCGGTTGGTGCGGTCGTCGCGGCCGATAATCCGCAGGTTGCCCACCACCACGGCGGTGTCGCGAAGCAGGTAGATGCCCGCCTGCGCGATGAACTGCTGCGCACGCGGCTCGCCGGCGAAATACTCATGGTTGCCCAAGCACGCATACACGGGCGCTTGGATGCGTTGCCACTCCTCGGCAACGTTCTCCTGGAGGAGCGGGTACAAGTTGCCGTCGATGATGTCGCCGGCAATGAGCACCAGGTCGGGCTGCTCGGCATTGATGAGGTCCACCCAGCGGGCGAACTCGCTGCGCGGGTTGTGGAAACCCAGGTGCAGGTCGCTCAGCATCACGGCCTTGATGGGGCGGTCGAGCCTGCCGTGGGTGTCGAGCCGCAACGCTTGACGGTGTTTGTGGTGGTAATGCACGTTGCCAAGGACAAAGACGGCAAGCAGCACGCCGAGGAGCCCCAGTGTGCCGGCCCAGCTGTGACGCATGAGGCTGCCGGGTACCCAGTGGCATAGCCGGCCCAGGTCGAGCGCGGCAATGAGCATGAACAGGTAGAGCAGAATCATCGGCCATGAGGTGCCGATTTCATAAACCGCCCGCGTCATCCACAGCGGCAAGCGCTCGGCGGGGAGCATGAAGTTGACAATCAGGCTCACAAAGGCCAGGGCCATGAGCGCAACCACCAGCACCTTGAGCGGCACCGACAGCGGCAGCAGCTGCCACACGCGCCACGACACATACACTTGCCCGCCAATGGGCACCAGCATGATGAGGAGGAATCCGAGTTTCATGTGTGAGTTACGAGTTACGTGTTACGAGTTAGTTACGAGCTACGTGTTACGAGTTAGTTACGAGCTACAAGCTACGAGCTACGAGTGGCTTCGCGACTCGGGTGGGGGTAGCGCCCTGCGGGCGGAAATTTATCAGAATTTGTTTCAAAATCAAACAAATTAAATGGGCTACGCGCTTTCAGCTTATGGCCTACGGCCTGCACCTTAGTGTCGATAGAACGTGATCCAGTTGGTGCAGTAGTCATGCGCCCAGGGGTGCAGTTCCACAATACTGTCGTTGTTGACGCGATACCAGGCGTGGTTCCAGCCGCCTCCCATGTCGAGGTAGATGGCCTCGGTCACACCATATCTGATGAGGGCATCCTTGAAATCCTTGAATTGCACCGAACCTGACGATTCGATGATGCACAGCTTGCCACCGCAATCGCACAGGGCGCGGAACTGGTTCACGTTGTCGTCGGCGCGTCCGGTCTTCATAATCTCGCCCTGGTGAATCATCAGCTCCTGGCCAAAGGCACAGCCGCCATGCTGCGCGGCAAGCTGCATCTGACTGGCGGCATTGCCGCGGCAGAACTTCCACTGGCCGTCGTAATAGACAAACACCCCGGTGTTGCGCTCGCAGGCGTAGCCTTTGTGCAGCGTGCCGCCCGACACATGGTCGCCGGCGATGTTCGAGTGCTTGAACTCGTCCAGCAACTCGCCTGTGTAGGCTGCCTCGGCGACCATTATCACCGTGCTGTCGTCTTGCGATGGCATGGTGCCGCACACCAGGTCAACTGCTTTGTAATCGGGGCATAGCACAATAAGCCCCATCGTGTCGGTTCGCTGAACAAGCTCTGTTTCCGTCTTCATGTCCTTTTTCTCGTTTTGTTGTGATAACGAATCTTGGGTGACTTCTTGGTTTGTGCCGGACTTCCCGTCTCCGCCACCACAAGCGTTGAGGGCGCATAATGCACCCAGCAAACAGCCAATGAATAGTGTCTTTTTCATCTTACTAACAATTCTATCTGATAATTAATTTAATCGTCTGAAAATCAATAAGTTATTTGATAATTTGTAGAATAATAAAATATAGACAAGTGCCTGATATTCGGTGATTTAGTGGTCGCAAAAAACACTGCTGAGATATGAGAAATATTGGCTCTGTAACGTTTTGTGCGGGTGATTCATGCTCAATGCGAATTGCACGAATTAGGCGAATATAAGGAGTTGTTCAGGTTTTCTTTATCTTTAGTCGTTCTGTCCTGACACTACAAGCGCCACTCCACAGTATGGAAGCAAGGCACAAATCTACCCATACAATCCGTTATATAGCTTCCTTATAGCCTGTCAAGTCAAAGGCTTATGTAATTATGTCTTAAGGTGGGTTCTATAAATTGCTTGAGTCGTATTGGGATTGATTGCTGAGTAGATTTTGTCTCAAGCTGCGCGAAGCAGTAGCGGGCTACGGTTCAAGTAGTTGAGACAAAATATGCCAGCAAGCAACCCAAGACGACCAAAAC
>JAFSYB010000049.1 GCA_017443765.1 Muribaculaceae bacterium
GTAATGAGTTACAATGAGTTTCGAGTTATGAGTTATGAGTTACAAGTTATGAGTTACAAGTTATGAGTTACGAGTTATGAGTTACGAGTGACATATTTACAAGTGATAAAGATACTGGTAATAAGTTATGCAACCTTAAGCAATTTAGAATATGAAACTGAGATATTTCATTCCGTTATTTGCCCTGCTGGGCATGCTCACCGGCTGCTCCGAGGACGATGCCACCTATTTAGATGCCATTCAGGTGTCGCAGTCCTATGTGACGCTTGACATCGCAGGCGGCTCCACCGAAATCACCGTCACGGCCAAGGACAATTGGGAGTTTGAACGCGTGATCAAGAAAACCGGCAAGGATGCCGATGGCAACACCGTTACCACCTACGAGCAGCTGCCCGACTGGCTCACCGTGAGCCCGACCAGCGGCCAAGCCGGCACCACCAAGCTCACCTTTAGTGCCGATGCCACACTCGATGGCCGTTCGACCGAGCTGCGCATCCGCTGCGGCGGCGAGAGCCAAATCATCAACGTGATGCAGGGTCTGCCCGTGGTGGAGCCTGCCACCTGCGCCGACGTGCTTGCCGGCCCCGAGGGCAAGAACTACCGCGTGACCGGCGTCGTGAAGTCGATTGCCAACACCACCTACGGCAACTGGTATCTGGTAGATGAAACCGGCGAGGTCTACATCTACGGCACCCTTGACGCGAAAGGCAACGAGAAGAACTTCCTGAGCCTGGGTATTGAGGTGGGCGATGTGGTGACCGTTGAAGGCCCCAAGAGCGTGTACAACGGCACCGTGGAGCTGGTGAACGTAACCGTGGTGAACATCGAGAAGTCGCTCGTGAAGGTGGAGAGCGTGGAGCCCGAGGGAGCCACGCTGCCCAAGGAGGGCGGCGAGTTTGTCGTGAACCTCACCTGCAAGGGGCAGGGCGTGAGCGTGGAGCTGGACGAGGAAGCCCAGGAGTGGCTGTCGGTGAGTTCCATCACCGGTAGTCAAGACGTGGCCGTGAAGCTGCGTGCCCGCGCTAACGACAAGGGCCTGCGCACCACCACCGTGGTGTTCAAGACCACCGATGCCGCCGGCAAGGCATATACTGCGCAGACCACCCTCACGCAGGAAGGCTCAATCATGGACGTGACCATCGCCCAGTTCCTCGAAGCACCTGTGGGAGCCGCCATCTACCGCATTACGGGCGTGATTACCCAGGTGGACAACGCCAACACGGGCATTATCCATGTGCGTGACTGGTCGGGCGAGGCCTATATCTACAGAATCAACGGTTACGCTGACACAGGTCTCAAGGAGGGCGATGTGGTCACTCTATTGGGGCAGCGAGCCGACTACAATGGCACCAAGGAAATGGTGAACGCCCAAATTGAAAGCACAATCATCGTCACACCCATTGCCATCGCCGACTTCCTCGCTCTGCCCGACAGCGATGAAGATTACTATATGGTGACGGGTATGATTGACGAGATTGCCAATGCCACCTATGGTAACCTGTACCTGACCGACGGCGACGAGACGCTGTATGTCTACGGCTGCTATCCCGGCTGGGGCGCCACCGGCGAGAACCGCAAGAACCTGCTCGAGACCTTGGGTCTTGACGTGGGCGACGGCCTTACCATCATCGGCACCAAGACCACTTACAACGGCGTGATTGAGCTCAAGAACGGCATTTACTTCTCGCACACGAAGTAAAGCCGCCACAGCGCTATCGCACTAAGACCAAGCCGCGTATCCCCCTGTTGGGGATACGCGGCTTGGTCTTTTATACGAGGTTTGGAATGGCGGGGGCATCGGGGTCAGGGACAACAATCGCGCTCAGTTGGCCCTCTTCGAGGCTCTTGTTTTGGTCTTCTTTATTTATAGAACCCACGATAAGTGCGTTCACGCCCAATTGTGCTGGAGCTACAGAATAATTTTGCTCTGGTAGATGCTATTGCTAAGGTAGATAAAAAGCCTCACAGGGCTATATTCTGGTTCAGGTCGATGACGAGTTGCTCTTGGGCGAGGATGGTGGCGGGGAACTCCTCGCGTGCCTGGTCGAGCAGGGAGGTCTCGTCGTTGTAACGGCTTGAAAAGTGACCGATGAGCAGGTTTCGCGCCCCGGCCTGGCGGGCGGCGATGGCGGCCTGGCGGGCGGTGCTGTGGTAGCGGTTGTGCGCCTGCTGCTGACACTCGTCGCCGTAGGTGGCCTCGTGGTAGAGCCAGTCCACCCCCTCGATGGCCTGCACGACCCGGGCACCGGGCATGGTGTCGCTGCAATAGGCGTAGCTGCGGCTGGGGTCGGGCGGCGCGGTGAGCAGGTGGTTGGGCACGGTGACACCATCGGCGGTTGCCCAGTCGCGCCCATGCCGCAACCCATCGATGGCCCAGCGTGGCACACCATAGCGCGCCACGGCCTCGGGGAGAATGTGCCGCAGCTTGGGTTTCTCGTCGATGCGGAACCCCACGCATGGCACGCGGTGCTTGAGGGGGAACGCCGTCACCACAATGCCATTGTCCTCGTAGATTACCTGCCGTGTGATGCCAATGACATTGAATTGCAGGTCGAAGGGCCGCTCGCGACAATAGTAGTCCATGGTGCGCCGCAGCCACTCGGCCCCGTCGCTAAAGATGTGCACAATCACGCTGCCCGTGCGCCCGGCCAGGGCCAGCGTGGAAAGCAATCCCGGCAAGCCGAACACATGGTCGCCGTGCAGGTGGCTGATGAAGATGTGGTTGAGGCGCGAGAATTTCAGCCGCATTTGGCGCATCGAGCGTTGCGCCCCCTCGCCGCAGTCAATCATCAGCAGGTTGTCGCGCACGTTGAGCACCTGACACGAGGGCAAGTGCCGGGTGGTGCAGGTTGCCGACCCGCACCCGAGTATGTTCAAATCGAAGCGCGTCACTTCACGGCATCAACGGCCCGCCGGATGTCGGCAAAAATCTCCTCGACCTTGCCAGTGCCCTTGATAGCCTGGTAGAGCCCCTTCTCCTGATAGAAAGCCTGCAGGGGCGAGGTCTGGTTGCGGTACACATCGAGGCGGTTCTTCACCGTTTCCATGTTGTCGTCGGTGCGGCCGGTTTGCTGTCCGCGCAAGATGATGCGCTCGATAAGTTCCTGTTCGGGCACTTCGAGGCCGATGACAGTGCTCACGCTGGTGCCACGTTCCTGAAGCATCTGCTCCAGAGCCTCGGCCTGGGCGATGGTGCGGGGGAAACCGTCGAAGATGACGCCCTTGGCGGCCTCCTCCTTGTGCGTGTCGAGCACATTGGCCAGGATGTCAATCATCAGGTCGTCGGGAATGAGCTGCCCCTGGTCGATATAGCTCTTGGCGATGCCGCCCAGCTCGGTGCCGCGCTTGATGTTGTCGCGCAGCACGTCGCCGGTGGAGATGTGGAACAGACCGTAGGTCTTAATCAGATTGTCGCTCTGGGTGCCTTTGCCCGAACCGGGCGCACCAAAAATCACGATGTTTAGCATATCAGTTGGTTTTTTAAGTTACGAGCTACGAGCTACGAGTAATGAGTTACGAGTGATGAGTTATGAGTTTATGAGTGACAAGCTACGAGCTACGAGCTACGAGCTACGAGTTAAACGATGAGTAATGAGTGATGAGTAAAGAGTCATGAGTGATGAGTAACGACTTGCAATTGAACCATGACCATACTTTGTTTCCAAAGGCAGTATCAAATGCTTATGTCCTTATGCCTACCGCTATCAACCACTTTTGTTCTTTTGTCTTAAATTTTCTTTAGTCTTAATTAAGAAAAAGTCATACGTCTTTCCAAAACGTCTACTCGCAGAGCCAGTCGTCGACGGTGCGGGTCTCCTTGCTGATGTTGATGGCCAGCAGGCGCACGGGGCGGCCGTCGTGCCGCCACTTGGCGGCGTAGTCGCGGCTGCGCAGCTGCTCCATGGCCTCACGCGCTGTGTGACCGTGCTTTAGTTCTATCACGTAGATTTCTTGCGGCATGAGCAGCACCAGGTCGGCGCGTCCGGCCGCCGTGCGCTCCTCCACACGCACGTCGGCGCCGAACGACGACAGCACGGCGTAGAGAATCGCCTGGTAGTGGCGCTCGTTGTCGTTGGCCACGTCGTAGGGGATGGCCGAGTA
>JAFSYB010000050.1 GCA_017443765.1 Muribaculaceae bacterium
GAGAATAAAAGGCCGAATGCAGCGTCACAAACGCGGCCAAACGCAAGCGATTCATCATTCGATATCTTTGAATATGCGGAATCGAACAATACTAAAACAAAAAATTAACAGCTAATTATCACTCAAACAATGAAATCACTGAAAGGAACCCAAACCGAGAAGAACCTGCTGACGGCCTTTGCGGGCGAATCACAGGCACGCAACAAGTACACCTACTATGCCTCCAAGGCCAAGAAAGATGGCTACGAGCAAATTGCCGCCATCTTTGAGGAGACCGCCAATCAGGAGAAAGAGCACGCCAAGATGTGGTTCAAGCATCTCGAGGGTGGCGCTGTGAAAAGCACGCCCGAGAACCTGCGCGATGCCGCGGCTGGCGAGAACTATGAGTGGACCGAGATGTACCGCGAAATGGCACGTGTGGCACGTGAGGAAGGCTTCGACGAGATTGCCGAGCAGATGGAAGGCGTGGCAGCCATCGAGAAAGCACACGAGGAACGCTACCTGAAACTGCTGGCCAACATCGAGGGCGGACTTGTGTTCTCGCGCGACGGCGACGCCATCTGGCAGTGCCGTAACTGCGGACACATCCACATCGGCCCCAAGGCCCCTGAGCGCTGCCCTGTGTGCGACCACCCGCAGGCACACTTCCAACTCAAGCCCGAGAACTACTAAGCTTGAGCTCTCTAAACACAATCGACCCGCAATCTTCACATTGTGGGTCGATTGTTAATAATTATAAAATATAATTCCTTGTTATTAATATATGTAAATAATTCTGACTTTTCTGCTGAAAAATTATGTTGTACAACATATCGGCAGTAATTTTGCAGCGGTTTTTCATGGTAATAGTTTTAAAGGTTGTGAGAATCCAGGCGTCGTGACGACGGTTGCGCTTTCTCAAAATTACTACTATTAGGTTTATGTTAATGGTATTAGAAGGTTAATTAGTTAAGCAATCCCCGGCGTTTACGTCGAGGATTTTTTTTCGCGACGGCCTCACCCGCTGTGCTTGCCTGTGAGGATTGTTTTAATGCCGTGCAGCTTGTTCAAGGCCTCGATGGGAGTGAGGTTGTTGATGTCGATGTTAAGAATCTCGTCACGAATTTGCGTGAGCACAGGGTCGTCGAGCTGGAAAATGGAGAGCTGGTACCCGCTGCGCGAGGTGGCCACCTCGTTGAGGTCGCGGGTGAGGGCCTCGCCATTCTGGCTGTTGGCCTCGAGCTGCGCAAGCACACGGTCGGCACGCTCGACAATGCTGGCGGGCATGCCGGCAAGCTTGGCCACATGGATGCCGAAACTGTGGGCACTGCCACCCTTGACGAGTTTGCGCACAAACACCACCTTGCCACACGCCTCCTTCACGCTGACGTTGTAGTTGACGATGCGCTTGAACGAGCGTTCCATCTCGTTGAGCTCGTGGTAGTGTGTGGCAAAGAGCGTCTTGGCGTGCGCGGGATGCTCGTGAATATACTCCACGATACTCCAGGCAATGGAGATGCCGTCGTAGGTGCTGGTGCCGCGCCCCAGCTCGTCGAAGAGCACCAGGCTGCGCTCGCTCAGGTTGTTGAGAATGCTGGCTGCCTCGGTCATCTCGACCATGAATGTGGACTCGCCGAGCGAGATGTTGTCGCTTGCTCCCACACGGGTAAAAATCTTGTCCACCACACCGATTCGCGCGCGCTGAGCCGGCACAAAGCAGCCCACCTGGGCCATGAGCGTGATGAGTGCCGTTTGACGAAGCAAGGCACTCTTGCCAGCCATGTTCGGACCGGTGATAATCATGATTTGCTGGCTGTCGTCGCCGAGCTGAATGCTGTTGGGCACATATTCCTCGCCCATGGGCAGCTGCCGCTCAATGACGGGGTGGCGACCATCGGTGATGTCGATGTCGAGTGATTCGTCAACTTCGGGACGGTTGTACTTGTATTCAAGCGACACCCGCGTGAAAGCGCACAGACAGTCGAGCTGCGCCAGCACCATCGAGTCGGCCTGGATAGCCGGTATATATTCTGCCACTGCGGTCACGAGTTCGCCAAACAGTTGGTTTTCGAGAATGAGAATGCGCTCCTCGGCACCGAGGATGCGCTCCTCCAGCTCCTTGAGTTCCTGCGTAACATATCGCTCGGCATTGACCAGCGTCTGCTTGCGCGTCCACTCGGGCGGCACCTTGTCGCGGTGGGTGTTGCGCACCTCGATGTAGTAGCCAAACACGTTGTTGTAAGCGATTTTCAAGCTGGGAATGCCTGTGCGCTGCGCCTCCTGCTGCTGGATTTTCATGAGGTAATCCTTGCTGGAGTGCGAGATGGAGCGCAACTCGTCGAGCTGCTCATTCACGCCGGCAAGAATCACGTTTCCCCGGTTCACCTGCGCGGGTGCGTCGGGGTTCACCTCGCGGGCTATGCGGTCGCGAATGAGTTGGCAGGGGCTCAATTGGTCGCCCAATGTCCGCAACATGTCGCAGTCGCTGCCGGCACACATCTGCTTGATGGGTTCCACGGCTTGCAATGCACAGCGCAGCTGCACGAGCTCGCGCGGGGTTATGCGCCCCACAGCCACTTTCGACACCAGGCGCTCCACATCGCCTATCAACTCGATTTGTTCGAGCAGCAGTTGCCGGTCATCGCTGTGGCGCATGAGATATTCCACGATGTCGAGCCGGCGCTCGATGGCACTCACCTCCTTGAGCGGGAACAGCAACCAGCGATGCATCATGCGGCCACCCATGGGCGAGAGGGTCTTGTCGAGCACATCGAGCAGCGACTTTCCACCCTCGTTCAACGGAGCCACCAGTTCCAGGTTGCGGATGGTGAACCGGTCGAGCCGCACATAGCGGTCGGCCTCGATGCGCGCCAGCGTGCTGATGTGCTTCACCTGGGTGTGCTGGGTGAGGTCGAGGTAGTGCAGCACTGCACCGGCAGCCACAATGGCGTGGTTCATGCCATCGACACCGAAACCCTTCAGGTTGCGCGTCTCGAAATGACGCAGCAGGCGGTCGGTGGCCGCCTCGCACGTGAACACCCAGTCGTCCATCTCAAAGGTGAGGTAATGAGACGAGAATGCCTCCTGAAACCGCTGGCGCATACTGCGGTCGATAAGCACTTCCTTGGGCGAGAAATTGCACAGCAACTTGTCGATGTAGTCCACCTCGCCCTCGGCAACAAGAAACTCACCCGTGCTGATGTCGAGAAAGGAAACGCCCACAAGCTTTTTGCCGAAATGCACCGAAGCCAAAAAGTTGTTCTCCTTTCGGTCGAGAATGTTTCCGCCCACCACCACGCCTGGTGTTACCAACTCGGTGATGCCGCGCTTGACGAGCTTCTTTGTGAGCTTGGGATCCTCGAGCTGGTCGCAGATGGCTACACGCTTGCCGGCGCGCACCAGCTTGGGCAGGTAGGTGTCGAGGGCGTGGTGTGGAAAACCCGCCATCTCGGTGGATTCAGCACCGCCGTTGGAACGACGGGTGAGGGTGATGCCCAGTATTTCCGACGCCGTGATGGCATCTTGCAGATAGGTCTCATAGAAGTCGCCCACACGAAAAAGCAGCACAGCATCGGGATGCTTGCTTTTCATCTCCATGAACTGCTTCATCATGGGCGTTAATTCGCTGTTCTTTGCCATTGATTGTCGCTTTGTGGTGCAAAGTTACTGAAAGTTGGGCAATAGACAAAACTTTCTTTGGTGTTATCGACAAAAAGGCGTAACTTTGCAGCATTACAATAAGCACTAATTATGGAACCCGCCTTGATATTGCTTGGCCTGTTGTTTGCTGTGGGGCTGGTGCTGTGGCTGCTTGACCGCCTCAAGCCTCACGACGCTCGCACAGACCAGAAACCGCCACTAAATGCCACGGCGGTACCTGCTGCCGGCTGCACCGACACCCATTGCGCACTGCACAGCGTGTGTCCCAGCGAGCAAATCGCTTCGGCGGCTTGTGCCGATGCGGCAATCTACTACGAAGACGAGGAGCTGGATGCCTATCGTGGCCGCTCAGGCGACGACTACACCGATACTGAAATTGAGCTGTTTCGCGAAGTGTTATATACGTTGCGTCCTGACGAGGCGCTGGCTTGGCACCGCAGCTTGCAACGCCGCTGCATAGAACTGCCCACTGCGCTGCGCGACGAGTTGCTCCTTCTGGCCACCGACAGACAAACATCATAATTAGTTGTGAATTTCGCACTGCCATCTCAAGAAGTTTGTTTAATTTTGTACAGTTAAATTTCATTCAAGCAATAGCATAATGAACAAAGTAATCATCATTGGTTGCGGTGGAGTCGGCACCGTGTGCGCACACAAATGCGCTCAAAACCCCGACGTGTTCAACGAAATCGTGATTGCCTCGCGCACCAAGAGCAAGTGTGATGCCGTGGCACGCGCCATTGGTGCGCCCAACATCACCACCGACCAGGTGGATGCCGACAACGTGAATCAGCTCGTGGCCTTGCTCAACCGCCACAAGCCGCAGCTGGTCATCAACCTGGCCTTGCCCTACCAAGACCTGACGATTATGGAGGCGTGCCTGCAATGTGGGGTTAACTACCTTGACACAGCCAATTACGAGCCGCGCGACGAGGCACACTTCGAGTACAGCTGGCAGTGGGCCTATCGCGAGCGTTTCGAGCAAGCGGGACTGACGGCCATTTTGGGCTGCGGCTTCGACCCGGGCGTGAGCGGCATCTACACCGCACGAGCCGCCAAGCACCACTTTGGCGAGATGCATTACCTCGACATCGTGGACTGCAACGCCGGCAACCACGGCAAGGCGTTTGCCACCAACTTCAACCCCGAAATCAATATCCGCGAAATCACGCAAAAAGGCCGCTACTGGCAAAACGGGCAATGGGTGCATACTGGCGCGCTTGAAATTCACAAGCCACTCACCTACCCCGAAATCGGTCCCAGGGAAAGCTACCTGATGTATCACGAGGAACTGGAATCGCTGGTGTTGAACTATCCCACCATCAAGCGAGCACGTTTCTGGATGACCTTCGGCCAAGAGTATCTCACCCACCTGCGGGTAATCCAAGACATTGGCATGGCGAGTATCGAACCCATCAACTATCAGGGTATGGACATCGTGCCGCTTCAGTTCCTCAAGGCCGTGCTGCCCAACCCGCAAGACTTGGGCGAGAACTATACCGGCCAAACGAGCATAGGCTGCCGCATCAGCGGCATTGACAAGCAGGGTAAGCCGCTCACCTATTACATCTACAACAACTGCGACCACCACAAGGCCTTTGAGGAAACAGGAATGCAGGCAGTGAGCTACACCACCGGCGTGCCAGCCATGACGAGCGCAATGATGTTCCTCAAGGGACTGTGGGTGAAACCCGGCGTTCACAACGTTGAGGAGTTCGACCCCGACCCATTCCTCGACGAGGTGGCACATCAAGGACTACCCTGGCACGAGCTTTTCAACATCGATCTGGAGCTGTGAACTCAAACTTATACTACTGAAAAAACACAGTACGCCTAAATTATGGAGAATGGATTTTGGATGCTAACACCAAAAATCCATTCTCCACCTTATTTCCACCTATATAACTACAAATCAATCGATAACAAGAAAACCATCTACACTTGTTAATAACCTTGTTGATTCAAGTGTATAACTCCACAATAACTATTGACACTTAATTCTTGCAAAGCTCATAAAATCAACCATTATATATTTCCCGATTACAACCAAAAAAATCCATACCTACTTATTCTTCATTTTTTGAACCAGGTTATCAACGCAGATGAACATCTACAAAGCAAAAAATTATTACACTTTAAATTATTACCGCATTGTTTATTTTTAATTTAAAATATTGATTATTAATATTTTAGGTTGTTCATGAAATGTGAATGAAAAGCACTTCAAGTTTAATAAAAAAACAGGCAATATTTTTCGGATAAAGTTATCATCACTTTCAACAGGCCATCTACATCATAAAGAAATTTTTTTAAAATAATAAAAAAGGAAAATATATGATATGCCTGTCAACAGCCGCCATGAATAGCGATTGCAATGGAATGAGCATGACGAAGCTACACTCACAAGGTGGGTTCTATAAATTGCTTGAGTCGTATTGGGATTGATTGCTGAATAGATTTTGCCTCAAGCTGCGCGAAGCAGTAGCGGGCTACGGTTCAAGTAGTTGAGACAAAAGATGCCAGCAAGCAACCCAAGACGTCCAAAACCATTCATCTCATTTTTGCAATTTATAGAACCCACCACAATTAAGTTGGGTTCTATAAATTTTGGGTAAAGCTCAGCTTGAGGCAAAATAGGCAGGGCAAACAACCTCCAATCAGGCTCAAGCAATCGATAGTACCCACCTTATTAAAAAGAAAAATTCGGCAAATATTTTGCAGTGTGCGCAACTTTCTATAAATTTGCACTTTGTTTTTGAATGAAACCGATGAAAAGGAATTTATTGGTGGCTGTCACCTTGCTTGTGATGAGCCTGATTTCGTGCGATGGCGTAGGCAAAAAGCCCATCGAATCGCATGAGGCGGCAAAAATTGAATTTATGGGCGATGTGGACCGCGATGCCGAGGAAATGGCGCGCCGCAGCGTGGAGCTGTCGCGCAAGATGCTCGATGGCAACGACACCGAGGCTGATGTTCAACAAATGCAACAATGGATTGATGCGGCCAAGGAATACTATGCCGAACGCGGTAGGCGTGATGAATTCATGATCGCTTTTAATGAGAAGATGGCCAAAGGTGTGAGCGACCTCTCGCAAAAGATGAAAGAGGACAGTGCACAATTAGAGCATTAATTGTGATGGAATTCATTTTTTAGATTTAATTCGACAAGATATATAGAACAATATTAACATGAATATACTTGAACTGAGTGAGCAAGAGATAGTGCGTCGCAATAGTCTGAACACGCTGCGCGAAATGGGCGTTAACCCCTACCCTGCCGAGGAATTTGTAGTGGACGCTTATAGCGACGACATCCATGAGCACTTTGTGGATGACGCGCCTGAACAGCGACAGGTGCGCATCGCCGGTCGTATCATGGGACGGCGAATCATGGGAAAGGCCTCATTTATTGAGTTGCAGGATTCGCATGGGCGTGTGCAAGTGTACATCAGCCGCGACGACCTTTGTCCTGGCGAGGATAAAGACCTTTATAATGTGGTGTTCAAGAAGTTGCTCGACATGGGCGACTTCGTGGGCATCACAGGCTATGTGTTCCGCACGCAGACCGGCGAAATCAGCGTGCACGCTCATTCGCTCAAACTCCTCAGCAAGTCGCTGCGTCCACTGCCAGTGGTGAAAATGAAAGACGGACAGGTTTACGACGCTTTCGATGACCCTGAACTGCGCTACCGACAGCGCTATGTGGACTTGATTGTGAACGAGGGTGTGAAGGATACCTTTCTCAAGCGCGCCACCGTGGTCAAGACCATGCGCCAGGTGCTCGACGATGCCGGCTACACCGAGGTGGAAACGCCCACCCTGCAAAGCATTGCCGGCGGCGCCACGGCACGACCGTTTATAACTCATTTCAATGCCCTGAACGTTGATATGTATATGCGCATTGCCACCGAGCTCTACCTCAAGCGGCTGATTGTGGGTGGTTTCGAGGGAGTGTACGAGATTGGCAAGAACTTCCGCAACGAGGGCATGGATCGCAACCACAACCCAGAGTTCACTTGTATGGAGCTGTATGTGCAATACAAGGACTACAACTGGATGATGGACTTCACCGAGCGTCTGCTCGAAACCATCTGCATCGCGGTGAACGGAAAGCCCGAGAGCGAAATCGATGGCAAGGTAATCAGCTTCAAGGCACCCTACCGCCGGCTGCCCATCCTCGATGCCATCAAGGAGAAGACAGGCTATGACCTCGAGGGAATGGACGAGGCACAAATTCGCGGTGTGTGCCGCGAGTTGAATCTGGAGGTGGATGCCACCATGGGCAAGGGCAAGCTGATTGACGAGATTTTTGGCGAGTTCTGCGAGGGCACCTACATCCAGCCCACGTTTATTATAGACTATCCGGTGGAGATGTCGCCACTGACGAAGATGCACCGCAGCAAGCCAGGCCTCACCGAGCGCTTCGAGCTGATGGTGAACGGCAAGGAGGTGGCCAATGCCTACAGCGAGCTTAACGACCCGATTGACCAGGAGGAGCGTTTCAAGGAGCAGATGCGCTTGGCCGACAAGGGCGATGATGAGGCTATGGTCATCGACCAGGATTTCCTGCGCGCCCTGCAATATGGCATGCCTCCCACCAGCGGCATTGGCATTGGCATTGACCGCCTCACGATGCTCATGACCGGAAAAAGCTATATCCAAGATGTGATGCTCTTTCCGCAAATGCGTCCCGAAAAAGTGGCACGCCACGACAAGGAAGAGGCGTTCACCGCACTCGGTATACCTGCTGAGTGGGTTGCACCTATACAAAAAGCCGGTGTGCTCACCGTTGAGGCTCTGGCCGCTGTTGAGCGACCGGGAAAACTGTTCCAGGACTTGCTCGACATCAACAAGAAATACAAGCTGGGCTACAAACTGCCCACTGTTGATGAGGTGAAGCTGTGGGTGGAACGTGCGGCGCAGTGAAAGCGCACAAGACCCACATTAGTTGAGTAAGGCATTTTGCTAAATGCTAAACTACAGAACAATCACATAGAAACGACCAAAATATGTTCAAGAAATTAATCCTTGCTGTAACGTTGCTTGCTGCCGTGACTGCGCAGGCTCAAAACTGGAAGAATCACCAGCAATTTGTTAGCAACCGTATCCAGGCGATTGTAGATGCCGGTAGCCATGTTTATCAAATAGTGAACAACAATGTCATCAGCTATGACAAGGCAACAGGCGACATTGAGATGCTGTCGCGTTCCAGTGGCTTGACCGAGGCCGTTGTCAACCAGATTTATTACAACTACGACCGGCATTTCTTGTTGATTGCTTATGCCAGTTCAAACATCGATATTCTTTACGACGATGGAACGGTGCGCAATATGCCTGTGCTGACCAACTACGTCACCACGGGTGACAAGCAAATCAACGATGTGACTTTTCACGATGGACACATCTACTTGTCGACCAGCTTTGGTTTTGTGGTTGTAAACGATGAATCGCTTGAAATGGAGTACTATCGTCGCTACGGTCTCAATTTCAGGTCGATAGCATTCACTTTGGGCAGGATGAACGCATTGGTGGGCGACACGCTCTACACCTGTTCAAAGGCGCAACCCGAAACATTCGATGACTTCCACCCTATTTTGATGGTCAAAAACAGAGAAAAAAATTCTGCAAGCAAAGTGGTGACTATCAACTCGGCGTTTATCCACCCGATGAACGATTCGAGCATGCTGATGCGCATCAGCTGCGCCAACGACAGCAGCTACGTCAAGCGCATCACGCTGCATGAGGGCGATTCGGTCGAGGTGAAGCAGTACATTCGCTTGACGGCCACCAATCCCGTCACCAGTTTGCAGCCTTCGCCCACGGGTTGGATAATGAACGACGCTTACACCTCACGCACCTATTATACCCTGACTGCCAATGGAGCCACGTTCCGTGCCATTAACGGTGCCGGCACCGGAATTTATTCCTCTTGCTCCACTGGTGATGGCACGTTGTGGGGACTGGGTGCCAATGGATTGTTCAACAACGCTGCACCCACAACCTATTACAAAGTGCAGGGAATCAGCCTTATACTTCCTTATTGGGCTGCTTACAACCCACAAACGGGCAAACTTTATATGACCAATACTGCCGTGACTCCGCTGCTGTCGAAAGATGCCGACACGGGTGGCTCCAACTCGGCCAAACTCAATGCGCACACTTATGACGGGCAAACGTGGCGTACCGATGGCTGTGTGTGGGCCGATGTGAACGCGCTGAAAAACAGTGGTGGCTGGCAACCTTTGTTCAACCCACGCGAGGAAAATACCTACTACGTGGGCACTTGGTTCAGTGGTGTGGTAAAAGTGAAAAACGACACCGTGGTGAATGTGTATGATGAGCGCAACTCCCCTGTTGTGGCCGCCAATAACTACTATCGCGGTGTGAGAGCTTATCAATTCGACTCTCAAGGCAACCTGTGGCTGGTGCAGTCAGATGACTACGGTACCTATCAATCCACTCCGGCCATGGTGCTGCCTGCCGAGAAAGTAGGCCTGAACAACGTGACTGCCGCTGATTGGTACAAGTATGCGATGCCTGGCTCCACCACAGTGGGTACAAAATTCAACTCATTCGCCATCGGCCGTGATGATGTGAAAGTGTATACGCCCGGCAACTGGGGAAGCGGTACCAATTACCTGATTTTTTGGCGCGGCCCCCTCGATGGCGAGCAGGAGTTCAAGAAGCACACAACAATGGTTGACCAAACCGGTGCCCTGTTCAGCAACGGCTATTATGTGACTATGGCAGCCGACAGCACTGGTCTGGTGTGGGTGGCCTCGTCTAAGTTCTACTGCATCGACCCCACAACGGCGTTTGGTGACATACTGCACGTGACGCGACCCGTTAATTCGGCAGGTAACTATGTGCTTGATGGTGCCGGTGTGGAGCACATCGATATCGACAGTCAGAATCGTAAGTGGGTGAGCACGAAGTCGGACGGCGTCTATCTTCTCAATGCCGACTGTACCGAAATTTTGGAGCATTTCACCAGCGAGAACAGTGCCATGCCGTCCAACACCGTGTTTTCCACCTGCCCCATGGGCGACACTGGCCACGTGATGATTATGACCAGCCTGGGCGTGGTGGAATATATGGGTGACGATGATGTGACTGCCGAAGCCGATGGTGCAGTCACCTTATATCCTAATCCCGTGCGTCCCGACTTTACCGGCCTGATGACAATCAACGGTGTGGCCAAGGGGCGTCGTGTGCGCATCACCAGCCCCAGTGGAGAGGTGCTGACAGAATTTGTGGCCGACTCAAAAGTCACTTGGGATGTTTGCGACAATATGGGTAACCGCGTTGAAACTGGCCGCTATGCCATCTATGTTGAGCAGCCCGACGGCACGTTCACAGCCCAGCCACAAGCCGAAGCTCTTGTGATTAAATGATTACTACACGAAAGAGTTACCCTCTTTTTGTTCTGTAACCTATAACACTTGCGACAATGGATATTCATTCAGTTGAGTTCTATGTTTTGGCCCTGTTTGTCGCCTTTGCGCTTTTAGGTGTGGTTTTCGGTCGCAGCGAGCGCTCGCCGGCGCGCACCCACTTGGCGGCATACGAAACCGAACCCGATTCGGAAATCCACTCCGACGACGACCATTGGATTCGCCTGAGCGGACAGCCCGACGGCAAGGTGCTTATTGAACGCCAAGGTCTTGAACTCGCGCAAGGCGAAACCGTGAACCTGGTGGCCACCATTGTCGATGACAAACTTACTATCGTTGAGAAGCGCGGCCTCGCCGGCCAGGGCGAGGCCACTCCATGCAAGGCATGGGTAAACGTTGACTGGATGCCTGGCCAACGCTTGCACATCCGTTACGAGAGCGAGCTCAACGGCGAATGGGGTACGACAACATTTGCCAACCGCGAAACAGCCCGAAAGCAATGCCAACTCAAACGATAAAGCAAATTTATTGACCCCAGTGACGCAATTTGACAGCACTTTGTGCGTTATTATTTTGATAAACTAACATGATTGAATAACCACAGTTTTGCATATTATGATTAAAAAAGCCCTTATTCTTCTGACCCTGATGTTGCCAATGGCACTTTGCGCCCAAAAAAATTTGGGTTTTTGGACACTCCATCCCACCTTCGTGCCTGAGCAGGCTAAAAACTGTATCGACACTGGCGACAAGGTATTCTATCTCGTGAGCGGAAGCCTTTACTGCCTTGACAAGGAAACGCTTGAGAACGAATCCTATACCAAGGCGAACTATCTTTCAGATGTCAAGACAATCAATGGCATTTACTATAATTATGCCAAGCGCTACCTGGCCATCGTCTACGACAACTCTAACATCGACTTTATCACCAACGAGGGTCGAATTGTGAATCTGCCCGAAATAAAGGATGCCATCCTCACATCGTCAAAGAGCGTGACCGACATCACTTTCACCGACAACGGGAACATGTATGTGTCTACCGACTTTGGCTACATCGTGGTTGACGATTCCAGATTCGTAATCAAGGAATCGCATGTCTATCACAAGCCCATTTCATCGATTGTTCAGGTGGGGCAGAAGTTGGTGGCAATTATTAACGATACCATCTGTGTGTCACCCATCGACCAGCAGCACGATGTGATTTCATCTTTCGTGCCCACCACTGTAAAGTTTGCCGGGGCACATCTCTATCCCATCAACGCCAGCCGCCTCTTCTTCTACAACACCTCCATGTTCTACGTGGGTACTTTGGGTGGAACAGCCGAGAAACCAAAGGTTACACTCTCGGGTAACTCGCTGGGAGGTTACTGCGATGGCGTGCAGCACACACCCAGTGGTTTTTTGGCCAACTTCATGCAGCGTGGTTACTACTACACTTTCGACACCAACGGCACCAATGCCACGAAAAACGAGGGTGGAAACGAGATTTACACCTGCACGCCAGGCAGCAGCGGCACGATGTGGGCTGTGGGACCTAACGGCTTGCACAAGAGTGGTGAAACCTCGAACTATTACAGGCCCAATGCCATCTCCATCACCACCACGCCGTTCTGGGCCTCCTACGACCCGCAACTCGGACTGTTCTACTTGCAGACCAGCGGCGACAACTTCATGCTCACCCGCACCGCCGACAACAACTTGATGGAAATCAACACCTACGATGGGAACACCTGGAAGAATGCCACGCCCGACAAGTTAGGCACCGATAAAACGGGTTACAGCGGCTACAAGTTGACGGTAAACCCCAGGGATGCGCACACTTACTTCTTCAGTACACGCGACAGGGGTATCTACAAAGTAACCGATGGAAAGACTGTCGACATTTACTACCAGGGTACCAAGAATGATTATGTGACCACTCCCAACTTTGCCGGCACTCGTTACCGTGGAACTACCGCTTTTGACAACGATGGCAACCTGTGGGTGGTGACTGTGGGTGGAAAAGCAACGAGCTCTACATCGAATGTTGTGGCGCTGCCAAGTGCCAACGTCAACAGCACTACACCCGTCACCACTGACAATTGGAAGAAAATCACCATTCCCAACATCCTCAACGAAGGCAGTTTCAAGCGCGCCTCGTTTGTCATCAGCGACAACATCAAGCTCTTCAACGACGGCGACTACAACCGCCCCACATTTGTGTGGCGCGACGGCATCAACACCGCCAATCCTGATGTGCGCACAATCAAGAATCTCACCGACCAGGACGGCAAGGCCGTCACTTGGACCTACCTGAAGACCATGGCAATCGACATGAACGGCCATGTGTGGATGGGTGTGGACGGAATCATTGAGTTTGACCCGCACGATATTTTCAACGACAACTTCCGCGTGAACCATGTGAAAGTGCCGCGCAACGATGGCACCGGCTTGGCCGACTACCTGTTGGAGGGCATCTCGGTGAACTGCATTGCTGTGGATGCATACAACCGCAAATGGATTGGCACCACCACGGGCTTGTACCAGGTGAGTGCCGACGGCACACAGGTGCTGCGCGAGTTCAACACCACCAACAGCATGCTCCCGCACGACAATGTGTTTGACGTGGCCTGTAACACGCGCGACAACACGGTGTATATCGTCACGGGTGGTGGCGTGGTGGAATATAACGACAGTGGCGCGTCGTCGGCCACCGACTTGAGCAACGTCTACTGCTACCCCAACCCTGTGCGCCCCGACTTTACCGGCCTGCTCACCATTAGCGGCCTGCCCAACAACACGCTGGTGAAAATCGCCGATTCGGCGGGCAACGTCATCAAGCAAGTGCGCAGCAGCAGCGGCATTGCCACGTGGGACTGCTGTGGCAGCGACGGAAACCGCGTGGCAACGGGTGTTTATTATGTGCTGGCCTCAACCAGTGAATCGGGCTCGAACAGCAACATTGTTGCCAAATTCCTTGTCGTTAAGTAAACTTTGACCACTAACAGCGCTACAAGTTACTACCGCACTCTCGCAAGGCGGCCGTGGCTTGTAGCGCGTCAGTTTATAATATCATGTCAGATAACGAACAACCTTTGGGCAACCAGCACCGTGCTGGCTTCGTCAACATAGTGGGCAACCCCAATGTGGGAAAGTCAACATTGAGCAACCGCCTGGTGGGCGAGAAACTCTCCATCATCACCAGCAAAGCCCAGACCACACGCCACCGCATCATCGGCATTGTCAACACACCCGACTACCAAATCGTGTTTAGCGACACGCCAGGTGTGCTAAAGCCCAAGTTCAAGCTACAGGAGAGTATGCTCGACTTTTCCACTAGTGCACTCATCGATGCCGATGTGCTGCTCTATGTCACCGATGTGGTCGAAACACCCACCAAGAACCAGGAATTCCTTGACAAGGTGGCTAAGGCCAACATGCCTGTGCTGCTCGTGATCAACAAAATCGACTTGCTGAAAGGAAACGACGACTTGCTGGCAATCATCGACAAGTGGAAAATGCTCCTGCCGCAAGCCGAGGTGTTCCCCACCAGCGCCACCGAGAACTTTAATGTCGACAACCTGATGGCTCGCATCGTGGAATTGCTGCCCGTGAATCCGCCCTACTTTGGCAAGGACGCGCTCACCGACCGCAGCGCGCGTTTTTTTGTCACCGAAATCATTCGCGAGAAAATCCTGCTCACCTATGACAAGGAAGTACCTTACGCCACACAGGTCATCGTAGAGAAATATGACGAAACCGACACTGCCATCCACATCATGGCTGTCATCTACGTCGAGCGCGATTCGCAGAAAGGAATCGTTATCGGCCACCAAGGCCGCAAACTCAAGCACGTGGGCATCGAGGCGCGGAAGGACATAGAGAAATTTTTCGACAAGCACGTCTATCTTCAAATGTACGTCAAGGTGGAGCCTGACTGGAGAAACCAGGAAAACAAACTGCGCACCTTCGGCTACATTGACTGAAAAGCAAGCTCCCACTGCGCCCCTCCTAACGGAGTGGCTTACGCAAAAGAAGAATAAGCAAGAACCGAGGACTAATCCCCTCGTTCACCAAGGGCGAAGGTGCCCTTGAAACCCCCTTACTCAAAACTCACAACTCACAACTCATTACTCATTACTCATAACTCATAACTTCATAACTCTAATGGGACGATTAATAGCCATTGTAGGACGCCCTAATGTGGGCAAGTCCACTTTATTTAACAGACTCACACAGACGCGTGCCGCCATTGTCAACAACACCAGCGGCACCACCCGAGACCGCCAATACGGCAAAATGGAGTGGAACGGCATGGAGATGAGTGTCGTGGACACCGGAGGCTGGGTTGTGAACTCCGAGGACATCTTCGAGGAGGAAATCAACAAGCAGGTGCACCTGGCCATCGACGAAGCCGATGTCATTCTCTTTGTGGTTGACATCAAGAACGGCATTACCGACCTTGATGACCACGTTGCCGCAACCTTGCGCAAAACCCGCAAACCCGTGATTGTGGTCACCAATAAGGACGACAACAACGAGAGCATCTATGCCGAGGCCGAGTTTTATGCTCTGGGGCTGGGCAAGCCGTTCAGCATCTCGGCCGCTAATGGCTCGGGAACAGGCGAGTTGCTCGACGAGGTGGTGCGCCAAATGCCCGAGAGCGGCAACGACCAGCCAGAGGAAGACTTGCCGCGATTTGCCTTTGTGGGGCGTCCCAATGCCGGCAAGTCGTCGCTCGTGAACGCGCTTATGGACGAACAGCGAAACATTGTCACCGACATCGCAGGCACAACCCGCGACAGCATCTATTCGCGATATAATAAGTTCGGTTTCAACTTCTATCTCGTCGATACTGCCGGCATTCGCAAGAAGAACAAGGTGAACGAAGACATCGAGTACTATTCGGTGCTGCGTTCTATACGCGCCATCGAGAACAGCGATGTGTGCGTCCTGCTCATCGATGCCACACGTGGTGTCGAGGCCCAGGATGTGAACATTTTCTCTATCATTCAGAAAAACCGCAAGGGTCTCGTGGTGCTTGTCAACAAATGGGATCTCGTGGCCGAAAAGAGCCAGAAAAGCATTTCAACAATGGAAAATGCCATACGCGACCGGTTTGCGCCGTTTACCGACTTTCCTATCATTTTCGGCTCGGCACTCACCAAGCAGCGCATCTTCAAGGTCTTGGAAACGGCTATTGAAGTTTATAAAAACCGCCAAATTGTTATTCCCACCTCGCAGCTCAACAATGTGCTCCACGCTGCCATCGAGGCTGTGCCGCCACCAGCCGTTAAGGGAAAATACGTCAAAATCAAATATATTACCATGCTCAAGGGTGCCTATACGCCAACATTCATCTTTTTCTGCAATCTGCCGCAGTGGATTCGCGACCCCTACAAGCGCTATTTGGAGAACAAAATTCGCGAGAAGTGGTGTTTAACAGGAACACCCATCAATCTTTTCTTCCGCGAAAAATAGCATGGATTACTCCTTTGATGGATTTCAGTAGGAGAGCGATGAAGGTAAAATGGCCGCTGCACGCATTTTTTGGCGAAAAATTTTAGGTTTATTCAAGAAATGGTATTAACTTTGCACCGTCGTTTGATAAGGGCTATTTAAGCCGTTACTTAAACTGATAGGCAACAAACAATAATTATACTTGAATTTTGGTTATGAAGAAAGTGTGCTTTTGTGAAAAAGTGCACTTTCGCTTTTTTTGTGCGGTCAATGCTTGCCAGTTTGGCAAATAATGCCTAACTTTGCAGTCACTTTTGCGCCCATGCGCCAGCAAGAGCCGGTCCTATAGCTCAGTTGGTTAGAGCACCTGACTCATAATCAGGGAGTCCTTGGTTCAAGCCCAAGTGGGACCACAATAATAATCGCCAACGGATTGAAATTCAGTCGGTTGGTGATATTGTTATTCTATTTTTGGCGACTTTTCGGCGATATGGATTGCATTTAAGCCTTTTTCGCACTTTGTCGGGCGTTCATCTTGGTGGCCATTACGGGGTGCTGCGAGCCTCGACGAGGCTCTTGCATGGTCTTAACATGGAGCCGGGTCTTCGACCCGTCCGACCTCTTCGAGGTCATTGCCCGTCTATCACACTACCGAGCCGACACAGAAACACACGGACTTTTGCAGGTGTTCCGTTTTTTCTCGTTGAATCCGCCCATTGCGGTATTGCTCGTTGAGCTTGCTGGTTCCTGCTTTGTTTTGTGCGGCTTACTGGTTGCCGTTGAGTTTTGGGTTGCTGCGGTGGCGGTTGCTGTCGCGGGCGGTTTTCTTGGCAAAGTTGCGCTCCAGGGCCTCGGTGAGGTCGATGCCCGTTTGGTTGGCCAGGCACACGGTCACCCACACGACATCGGCCAGCTCGTCGGCCAGGCTGCGGTCGCGGTCGCTGGGTTTCTCGCTCTGCTCGCCGTAACGGCGGGCAACAATGCGCGCCACTTCGCCAACCTCCTCGGCGAGGATGGCCATATTGGTCAGCTCGCCGAAATAGCGCACGCCGTAGGTCTTGATCCATGCGTCAACGCGCTGCTGTAATTCCTGCACTGTCATATCGCTGTCACTCCTTTAGTATGCTGTCGATGATGATTGTCACGGGGCCATCGTTGACCAGCGACACCTGCATGTTGGCACCGAACACGCCACGTTTCACCTCGCGGCCCATCGCGGTCTGCAGCTGGTCGCAGTACGCCTCGTAGAGCGGCACGGCCACCTCGTGACCGGCGGCGTGGATATAGCTTGGCCGGTTGCCCTTGCGGGTGCTGGCGTTAAGTGTGAACTGGCTCACCGCAAGCACCTCGCCGCCCACGTCCATCACGTTGCGGTTCATCACGCCGTTCTCATCGTCAAAGATGCGCAGTGCGGCGGTCTTGCCCACCAGCCAGGGCACGTCGTCGGCCTTGTCACCGTCGGCCACGCCCACCAGCACCAGCAACCCCGCGCCGATGGAGCTGTGAAGCTTGCTGCCGATGGAAACCGATGCTTCGCGCACGCGTTGTATAACTATTCGCATATTTCTTTATATTTATAAATTCAGGTTCTTCAGATACTCATGCTCCTATCGTTGTTCCGCATGGTTGCTCCCAGCCGAAAGCGCCTCGGCAATCAGCCGAGCTTTTGCTGGGCCGATGACGGCTGCCAGGGTGTCCTCACCGGCCTCGCGGATGCGCTTCACGCTCTTGAACTCCTTGAGCAGCAGTTTCTGCGTGGCCGGCCCTATGCCCTTGATGTCGTCAAGCGCTGAATGTACTTGTCCCCTACCCCGCTGCTTGCGGTGATGACCAATGGCAAAACGGTGTGCCTCGTCGCGCAGGTGCTGAATCACGCGCAGCGTTTCGCTGTTCTTGTCAATATACAGCGGCACAGTGTCGCCGGGGAAATAAATCTCGTTCAGTTGTTTTGCCAAGCCGATGGCCGCGATGCGGTTCTGCAGCCCCATAGCCGAGAGAGCTTCCACAGCCGTCGAGAGCTGCCCCTTGCCACCGTCCACCACCACCAGCTGCGGCAGCGGCTCACCCTCCTGCTCCAGGCGGGTGTAGCGGCGCGTGATCACCTCGGCCATCGAGGCGTAGTCGTCGGCTCCGGCGGCCGTCTTGATGTTGAAGTGGCGGTATTCTTTCTTGCTGGGCTTGGCATTGCGAAACACCACGCAGCTGGCCACGGGCGATGTGCCGGCGATGTTGCTGTTGTCGAAGCACTCGATGTGCCGTGGCAGCTGTGCGAGGTGCAGGTCGCGCTGCATGACGGTGAGCGTGCGTGTGGCGCGCTGCTCGGGGTTGAGCTTTTCCATGCGATTCAGCTTGTCGGTCTCAAACTGCCTGGCGTTCTTGAGTGCGATGTCGAGGAGTTTGCGCTTGTCGCCGCGTTGCGGCACCACAAATTGCAGGTCGGCAAAAGCCACGTCGGGTTGTATGTTCACCACTACCTCTCGCACGCGGTCGGCTTTGTAGGTTTCGGCAAAGCGCTGTCTAATCTCCTGCACGGCCAGCGACATCAGCTCGCCGTCGCCCACTGCCTCGTCGAGCTGTCGCAGGCGGTACTCCAGTGTCATGCTCTGCACCACCGAGCCGTTGCGAATGTGCATATAATGCACGTAGGCGCAGTCGTCGCTGTGGTGGAGCGCAAACACATCAATGTTGTGAACCGTGGGGCTGACAATCACCGATTTAGAGCGCAGCTTTTCGATAAGTAAGTATTTGTTTTTCAATTCGTTAGCTTCTTCAAAGCGCAATTCTTCGGCCAGTCGTTGCATCTCGGCTTGCAGGTAGTTGCTCACCAGCTTTGAATCGCCGCGCAAGATGGCCACCACACTGTCGATATAGCCCTGGTAGGTGTCGGCGTCCACCAGTCCGCGGCAGCAGCCGGCGCACCGCTTGATGTGATATTGCAGGCAAAGCCGGTGCTTGGCGGAGTCGATTGTTTCACGTGAAACATTGTGGTTGCAGTTGCGCAGGGGGTACAGGCGAGCGATGGTGTGGAGCAGCGCATGGGCGGCCTCGGCCTTTGGGTATGGGCCGAAATAGCGTCCTCCCCGGCGCTGGCGGTCGCGCGTCAGCAGCACGCGTGGATATAGCTCGCGTGTGACGCATATCCATGGATACGACTTGTCGTCTTTCAGCAGCACATTGTAGCGGGGCTGAAACTCCTTGATCAGGCTGTTCTCCAGGTCGAGTGCCTCCTCCTCGGTGTTGACCACGGTGTATTGCAGGTCGTGGATGTGGCGTACCAGCATGTTGGTGCGTGTCACGTCGTGCACCTTGTTGAAGTAGGAGCTGACGCGACGCTTCAGGTTCTTGGCCTTGCCAACATAGATGATGGTGCCCTCGGCGTTGTAATAGCGGTAAACACCGGGGGAGTCGGGAAGCAGACTGATTTTGAGTTTCAGCTCGTCGGTCATGGCAGGCAGTGTGTGCTTATTTGCCCTCAAAGTCGAACAGCGAGGTCACCTCCACGTCGGCAGGCAGCAGGTCGCGCCCATTCAGACCGCGCAGTGTACACAGGAAGTTGATGTAAATGGCCTTTGGGTGCATCTTCTGCACGAGTTTGTATGCGGCGAGCATCGTCCCTCCGGTGGCCAGCAGGTCGTCGTGGATGACAACAATGTCGCCGGTCGTGATTGCGTCGCGGTGCATCTCGATGGTGTCGGTGCCATATTCTTTGTCGTAGCTCATGCTCACCGTGTCGGCAGGCAGTTTGCCCGGTTTGCGTATGGGTATGAACCCGGCACCGAGGCGCGCGGCGAGCATGGTGCCGCCAATAAAGCCTCGCGATTCAATGCCTGCCACCTTGGTTACACCGCGGCCTGCGTAGATTTCGGCCATGGCGTCGGCCATGAGGCGCAGCGCTTCGGGGTCTTTGAAGGCCGTTGTGAGGTCCTTGAACTGTATGCCCGCAACCGGGAAGTCGGGAATGTTTCGCACGAGTGACTTCACTCGTTCCATGTCTGGCTTGTTCATGTCAACCAATTATTAGTGTATTTATAAATTATGTTTCACGTGAAACGATGTGGTGTTATCGGCCCAGTAGCAGGAGCAACACATTGATGTCGCTGGGCGACACACCGGGGATTCGAGATGCCTGCCCAAGGGTGGCCGGGTCGATGCGCTTTAATTTCTGGCGCGCTTCGATGCTGATTTGGGTCAGGGTGTCGTAGTCCAGCTTGCCGCGCAGTGTGATGGCGTCGAGCTGCGAGAGCCGCTCGGCAAACCGCTGCTCGCGCTCGATGTAACCGCGATATTTGACCTGGATTTCGGCAGCCTCGATGATTTCGTCGTGTCGTGGTGCCTCGATGTGTGAGAGCATCTCACGCACTTCGGGCACACACCCGGCGATGTCGAGCATTCCCACGTGCGGCCGCAGCAGCACATCGTGCATGCGCTGGCCCTGCTGCATGACCGGGAGCCCGCGTGCGCTGAGCAGCGGATTCAGCAACGCTGCGGGAACCGTGAACTCGCGGGCAAACGACACGATTCGCTCGATTTGCGACTGCTTTGACTCCAGCAATGCCTGCCGCTCGTCGCTTGCCAAGCCCAAAGCCCGGCCAATAGGCGTCAGGCGCACATCGGCATTGTCCTGGCGCAGCAGGATGCGGTGCTCGGCACGCGAAGTGAACATGCGGTAAGGCTCATCAACGCCTTTGGTCACCAGGTCGTCAATCAGCACGCCAATGTAGGCCGTGTCGCGCTCAAGGGTGAACGGCGGCAGACCATGCACGCGGTGGTGCGCGTTCACGCCAGCCACCAGGCCTTGCCCGGCGGCCTCCTCGTAGCCCGTGGTGCCGTTCACCTGCCCGGCAAGGAACAGCCCTGGCACTATCTTCGACTCCAGCGTGTGTAGCAACTGCGTGGGGTCGAAGAAGTCGTATTCTATGGCATACCCCGGACGGTAGAGCTGGACGTGGCGGAAAGCGTCGATCTTGCGCAGGGTCTCGAGCTGGGCGTGCAACGGCAACGACGACGAGAAACCGTTCAAATACATCTCGTGTGTGTCCTCACCCTCGGGCTCGATGAATAGTTGATGTGCGTCACGGTCGGGGAAGGTGACAATCTTGGTCTCGATGCTGGGGCAATATCGGGGGCCGATGCTTTGAATCTGCCCGTTATAGAGAGGTGAATCGTTGAGCGAGGCGCGCAGCACCTCGTGTGCGGCGGCGTTGGTGTAGACAATGTAGCAGTCGCGCTTTTTGAGCGTGGAACGGGCTTCGGGCAAAAACGAGAAGTGATAATGCCCCTCCTCGCCGTGTTGCACGATGGTTGAGCTGTATTCGATGCTGCGTCCGTCGATACGCACCGGGGTGCCGGTCTTCATGCGGTCGGCGCGCAAACCCAGTTGCGTGAGCTGTTCGGTAATCCCATGGGCGGCCGGCTCTGCCACGCGTCCGCCCGGCTGCTGATGGCGTCCCACGTGCATCAGTCCGTTGAGGAATGTGCCTGCAGTGAGAATCACCGCCCTTGCACGGAACTCCACGCCCAGCGCAGTGCGCACACCGGCCACTCCCCCACCCTGGCCAATGAGCAACTCCACAACGGTGTCCTGCCACATGTACAGATTCGGCGTGTTCTCAAGCACACGTCGCCATTCGGCACTGAACCGCATTCGGTCGGTCTGCGCGCGCGGGCTCCACACCGCCGGGCCCTTGCTGCGGTTGAGCATTCGGAATTGGATGGTTGTGCGGTCGGTAATCACGCCCATCATGCCGCCAAGCGCGTCAATCTCACGCACAATCTGCCCCTTGGCGATTCCGCCCACAGCGGGATTGCAGCTCATCTGCGCCACCTTGCTCATGTCGATGGTGACCAGCAGGGTCGCCGAGCCGAGCCGAGCCGCGGCATGAGCAGCCTCGCAGCCAGCGTGACCTGCGCCAATCACTATGACATCGTAATCCTCAATCATATCGTTATTTTCATCACTCAAGTTGCATTTTCATTGAAAAATGCTCTACCCTTATCTTTGCGCTAACTATGGGGGGCTATTAGGCCTGTGGAAATATAATTTAGAATCCTCCTAAAAACAGTCTGATTATCGTAATGCAAGTAAAAGCAACTATCAAATCTCTAAAAATTAGACTATTATCTTTTTTATGACTATACCTTATTGTTCTTAAAGCATTCCCCCTGCCACGATTTCACTTGAGCTCGATCAACGGTTTTGAAATCAATGCAAGAGCTTCGTTTTCAAAGTTTTCCATCGTTTCTCGCTCGCCTGGCCCCTTGTCGTTAATGCCACACAGGTGTAGCACGCCGTGAATCACCACGCGCAGCAGCTCCTCTTCGTACTCTTTGCCAAGCATTGCGGCGTTGCTGCGCACTGTGTCGAGCGAAATCACCATGTCGCCCGACACGCGGCGCTGCGTGCTGTAGTCAAACGTGATGATGTCGGTGTAATAGTCGTGCTGCAAGAAGCGCTGGTTTACGTCCAGTATGTAATCATCGTTGCAGAACACATAGGTCAGCGTGCCTACTACCCTGTTGTGGGCGGCAGCCACACGCTCAATCCACTCGGTGGTCGACGGCTGGTCGAAAGGCGGCACTTGCACTTGCTCGGCTTGGAAGGTGATGTGAGCCATTTGAGTCGTTTCGTTTTTTTTTTGAGACCACAAAGATAGTATAAACTGACCGGAAATACAAATAAAAAGCGATTCGCCATTTTTTAGGCCAGTTTTTGGGGTACTCAAATTATTGCCTAATAATTTGAGTAAAAGGTTTTTAAGTGGAATTTAACTGCTTGAGATTTTAAAATTTGAATGTTAATCCTACCGAATATCGAAAAATTGCGGCTATTTGGCACAATATTTGCAACAATAGTTGCAGAAAATTAAAACGTGACAACATTCTTTCGATATGTTAAAGACGAGTCCTGTAAAATGCTTGAGTTGTATCGGAGGTGATAGTAGAGCAATTTTTGATTCCAACTCAATTTTGCGTTTAAGTACGCTCCACCTCGCAACCGAGATGCCAACATAGCCCCGTGGTCGATAGATGACATTATCGAAAATAATTTGTCATCTCACAAAAAAGTAGTAACTTTGGCCAACAAATAATTATTCATTATGATTGATTACTTCCAAAACAACTTGTGGCAATTATGGACCATCATTGCCATCGTGTGCCTGATTATTGAGCTGATGTCGGGCGATTTCTTCTTCATGTGTTTCGTCATCGGAGCAGTGGTGGCCGTGGTGACAGCCTTGTGCGTGGATTCGTTCACAGCCCAGATTGTGGTGTTTGCCCTTTGCTCGGCGCTTAGCTTGTGGCTGGTGCGCCCGGCCGCACTGCGTTTCCTGCACAAAAACCGCGACGACCGCTTGAGCAATGCCGATGCACTCATTGGCCAGGAGGGTAGGGTGAGCCAGGACATTGTTGCCGATGGCAACGGTCGCGTGGCCATCGACGGCGACGACTGGAAGGCCGTTGGCAGCAACGGACAGGCCATCGCCAAGGGCACCAAGGTGCGCGTCGTGGCTCGCGAGAGCATCATCCTCACCGTGGAACCCGTGTGAACCCGTAACCGCATGGCGCTCACGCGGCTCGCAGCCGGATAAAGCTTGTTTACCTATTCACTGATAAACTGATAACTTTTAACTGCAAAAACCTATGGAATTAGCATCAATCCTACTGATTGCCATCGTTGTGCTGGCCTTAGTGCTGGTCAAGATGAGCCTTGTGATTATTTCGCAGTCCGAGACGCGCATCATCGAGCGCCTCGGCAAGTACCACGCCACGCTCAAGCCGGGCATTAACATCATCATCCCCTTCATCGACCGGGCCAAGAGCATTGTGGCCATGACCGCCGGACGCTATCACTACACCAGTGCCATCGACTTGCGCGAGCAGGTTTATGATTTCGACAAGCAGAACGTGATCACCAAGGATAATGTGCAGACCCAAATCAATGCGCTGCTATATTTCCAGATTGTGGATCCGTTCAAGGCCGTGTATGAAATCAACAACCTGCCCAATGCCATCGAGAAGCTCACGCAGACCACCCTGCGTAACATTATCGGCGAGTTGGAGCTCGACGAGACGCTCACCTCGCGCGACACCATCAACACCAAGCTGCGCGCCGTGCTCGACGATGCCACCAACAAGTGGGGCATCAAGGTGAACCGTGTGGAGCTGCAAGACATCACCCCGCCGCAGAGCGTGCTCCAGGCCATGGAGAAGCAGATGCAGGCCGAGCGTAACAAGCGTGCCACCATTCTCACCAGCGAGGGACAGAAAGCTGCCGCCATCTTGCAGTCGGAAGGACAGAAAACCGCACGCATCAATCAGGCCGAGGCCGACAAGCAGACCGAGATTCTGCAGGCCGAGGGAGAAGCCCAGGCACGCATCCGCCGCGCCGAGGCCGAGGCCATTGCCATCGAGAAAGTGGCCAACGCCGTAGGCAAGGACGCCAACCCGGCACATTACCTGCTCGCACAAAAGTACATCGCCATGCTCGAGGAGGTGGCCAGCGGCGAGCAGACCCGCACCGTCTATCTGCCCTACGAGGCCACCAACCTCATGGGTTCCATTGGCGGCATCAAAGACCTGTTCAAGGACGCATGAGCCATTAGCTCGGCAACTTAGGCAAGCTGTGTAATCGGCTGGGGTCGCTCTCCCCGATTACACAGCTTTTTTGCTCCCCATAATCAAAAAAAGGGTAGGGGGGACTCTAATGGCAGAGGGAACGGCAATACGCCCTCCAAAAATGGGTGGATTCAACATACATCATTAACTTGTTGACACACACGCCCCCATTAGTAGAGAGGGTTAGGAATCAACTTCAAACGATAGAGCAAAAAAATAGCGAGCCACTTTGGGAAGTAGCACGCTGTTTAATCGATTGGCTTTAAACTATTGCTCATGTTGACCCTCTTTGCGGTCTTGAACCTTAAAGTAACTGACTCTATAACGGATTGTATGGGTAGATTTATACCATGTCTCCATTTGGAGGAGCGGTGCGTGTAGCGGCAGGATAGAATGACTAATGATGAAGAAAACCCGAACAACTTGGGACAACTTTGACTACCCAACAAATAAATATAGGCTGAAAAATCAAGCGATTAACAGCCTATATTTGTACCCAGAGCCGATAAAGTACCCAGCAAATAACAATAACCAAGAGAAACTAACAACAAAGAAAATCAGCCTGTTAAGTTGCCTATATTTTCACTTGATTTCATAAAAAAGCCCTTATTTTGACAAAATTTGCTTATTGGTTGCTTATTGAGTGAAAATAAAGTATTACCTTTGCAAAGCAAAAGAAACAAAAAGCAATAAAGACAATGGCAACCAAAAAGAATTACAGGGCTAACAATACCTATCTAATTGAGGGTGCAAGTGGCGATAACCCCAAACTATTTGCACAGGTATTGAGTGACGGTAGAGAGAGCCTATATTTGGAGTTTTATTTAGGCTACACCCTCGCCGAGAGTAAAAACGGCAACACCTATAAGAAAGTGAACCGCCAAACCGAGCGTTTGGGGCTTTACCTGTGGCAAGCACCAAGAACCCCGATAGAGCGACAGCAAAACAAAGAAACGTTAGCCCTCGCCAAAAAGATACGTTATGAGCGTGGGCAAGAGCTGTTAGAGAGTAACGAGGGTTACAGGCTGGCAAAGCCAAAGGACATTGATTTTATTGCTTACTTTCAATCCTACATTGAGAGTTATACCAAGAAAGATATTAGAATGATTGAGATTGCTTTGCACCGCTTTCAAGATTTTTTGAGAGATACAGCCGAGTACAGCAAGTTTCAAAAGCATATCACACCCCAGCAAATAAGCCGTGATATGATGTTGACATTTACCGAGTACCTACAAAGTAGGAGTGTGGGCGAGGGGGCAAGAGGCATATTTGCACGCTTTAAGAAAGTCTATAAGAGTTGTGGCGTTAAGTATAAGTTTAACTATACCGAGCCGTTTACCGATGTTGACGGCAAAACGATAAGCATTAAGATTGATGAGAACCAATTAAGAAAAGAAATATTATCGCTTGATGAGATTGCACAGTTAGCCTCAACCCACTATGATAATGAAAACCCCAATATTAGGCGTGCTTTCCTGTTTTGCCTCTATACAGGGTTGAGGTTTTGTGATGTTAAAGACCTCACTTTTGCAAACGTGGATTTTGGCAACCGCCTGTTAAAGTTTGAGCAAAACAAGACCAAAGGACACAGCGTTAACAGCGGTGTGGTGATACCGCTTGATGAAACCCACCTAAAATTGATTGGCGAGCCGTCACAGCCCGATAACAGGGGCGAGGTTATATTTCCCTTACCGAGTTATGAAATGTGCCTAAAAGCCCTTAAAAGGTGGGTTAAACGTGCTGGAATTTCCAAGCATATTAGTTGGCATTGTGCAAGACATAGTTTTGCCGTGAATATCTTGAACAATGGGGCTAATATTAAGACCGTGGCGAGCCTGTTAGGTCACAGCGGTTTGAAACACACCGAGAAATATACAAGAGCGGTTGACAGCCTAAAACAACAGGCGATTGCCAGCCTACCAGCGTTAAATATTGATTGAGCGATGAACAAACCAGCGACCAAACCAGCCGCCCTCACCGCCGATGAGAGAGGGGGCAACCTCGCCGAGGCGAGAGAGTTATTTGAGAGGCTTTGCACCGAGCAAGAGGGGCTATATAGAGCCGAGTTTGAGCAAGTATTTGCCGCCCTGTTTGCCGCCGATGAGCCACAGCGAGCAATATACAAAACAGCGTTTTGGAATATCGCCGAGGAAATACCAGCCAGCCCCGACACCGCCAAGATTGCCGAGGCGATAAATAACGCTGGCTTTGCTGGCGATGAGGATTTGTTTAAGGATTTCACCCGATATTGTGAGATTGTTTTAGAGGGCAAGCGGTTGCAGCAAAACCACCTCGCCGAGATTGTGAGGCGAGCCGCCCCAGCCGATGAAACGCCCCGACCTCAACAGGGCGAGGGCTGGCGGTTTATGGATTTGAGTATTATAGCCCCACAGGAATTGCACCAAACAATAACCAGCGAGTTAGACCGCCAAGCGGTTAAGGGCGTGGGGCTATGGGCAAATGAAACCGAGCCGAGCGATGATGATGAGGGGTTAGATGAGTTTATGTGTGTTGAAGCTTACAATGTGCAATGCAGTAACCAGCCGTTTTATAGCGACCTCAAAAATTATGATATTACCCCCAGCCTGTTAGACACAGGGGCAACACGATTACTTTTTGCTTTGCTCAAATCAATGGGCGATGAGATTAAGAGCAACACCGCCGAGCCTCACAAAGTAAAAGCCCAAATTATTGAGCGGTTGAGGGGGCTTGATGATGTGCCAATTTGGGGGCTATTGTTTCAAATCCTGTTGTTACAGGGGCTTTCCAAGATGTTAGAGTTTTGCAGCCTCGCCGAGGGCGATATAGGCTACCAAGACGCTGTTTTGCTTTATGAATGGTTACAAAAGCGGTTAGCCGAGAAACTAATTAGTTTCACCTTTAAGCCGTGGGGCGAGGGCGATAGAGAGCGACTGAAACCGCTAACCGATTACCTGTATAGTACCGAGGTGGGGCGATTAGTGCAAAATAGAATTTTTGGCGTGCCTCGCCTCGCCGATGATGAACCAACCGCCAGCACCGCCGAGCCTCAACAGGGCAACCAACCCCAGCCACACCAAGAACCCAGCACAGGGCGAGAGTTGCCCAGCGAGTTAGACACCGAGCAAGCGAGGAAATATTTTGCAAGCGCGGTTGCCGCTGGCTTGATGAACGAGCAATATAAATGGCTGGCAAGTCAATCCCTGTTAGCGTGTTTTTGCCGTGAAATGAGCGTTAATTTAGATTTGGGAAAGGGTTACAGTAGCGAGGGGCAAAAGCGGTTGAGTTGGAAACCCTTTGAGCAATTATTTGGCATTAAAAAAGGGGCTTTAAGGGCAAGTTACAACGATATTCAAAAGACAGGTCAAGACCCGATAAGCATAGAGAAAGTAAACGCTATATTTGAGGATTAAAGCCGAGGCACAGCGAGCCGCCAGCGGTTACCCCCACATTACCCCCACAACCTTTACAATGGGCCATTGTGGGGGTGCTTTGTTTCTAATACCCTATACCTTTGCCGATGATTTCACAAAGGGGCGAGAGTGTGAGCCGCCCCAGCGTGAAACCACAGGGCAAAGATTGTGCCGCCTCACACCGACCACAGGAAAGCCCCGACCCTTAACCCACATTGCAGCTAATGTTGATATAACTCCCTGTCAATCAGGCGGGCGTTTTTTGGAAGGTGGTTTTGGGTGTACCACGGATTTGACTTTTCCCACGGGGTTCGGGCAGATTCCCAGCAGGCTGTAGATTTTTGC
>JAFSYB010000007.1 GCA_017443765.1 Muribaculaceae bacterium
CTGCGGAGCTGGCGACAAATAAAGCCGATGGACTATTTCGCATTTCAGTGGCATATAACCGACGAATGCGACCAACGTTGTAAGCACTGCTACATCTTTTCATCGCCCAACCGTCCCAGGATGGTGGAGATGCCATGGGAAAGGCTTGTGGCAGTGCTTGCAAATGTGGAGCGGATGTGCGAGCGTATGGAGCGTTTGCCATACCTCTATATCACCGGCGGTGATCCTATCCTCCATAGCCGATTCTGGGACTTCCTCGAGCTAGTGCACAGCCACGGCATCCCATTCACCGTCATGGGGAATCCGTTCCACTTGACCGATGGGGTTTGCCGGAGGCTCAAGTCGTTGGGATGCCGCAAATACCAGTTGAGCATTGACGGCATGCGAGACACCCATGACAGGTTCCGTAAGCCCGGCTCTTTCGACCGCACCCTTGAAGCAATAGATACTATACGCAACGCGGGTCTTCATTGTGCTGTAATGACCACCGTGTCGGGCGCCAATATTGACGAAGTCCCCGACATCATCGACCTCGTGGTAGAGCGTAACGTTGACATTTTCGCCTTCGGACGTTACTGCCCCACGAGCGAGGACAAGGCCTCTCCTGACATGGGGTGGCACATCGAGCCTCAACGATACCGCCAATTGCTTGAGGATTGCTGGGAACGGTATGAGCGCTACAAGGACAGCGGCACCACGTTCAACCTCAAAGACCACCTGTGGACACTCTATCTCTATGAGAAAGGGCTGTTCAAGATGCAGAAGGGCCTTGCAGACGACACCATCTATGGTGGCTGCAACTGTGCCAACTGCCATTTCACCATTACTGCCGAGGGGCGGCTCATGGCCTGCCGCCGCTTCGAGAGCTATGTGGGCACGGTCGATGAGGAACTTTTTGACGTGTTCCACGGTAAGCAAATGGACGCCTACCGCCAACACGAGCGGTTCGAGAAATGCAATAAGTGTGAACTGCTGCGCTTCTGCCGTGGTTGCCCCGCTGTGGCATACGGCTACACCAAAAGCTTTTATGCCCCCGACCCGCAATGTTGGAAACATGTAGAATAAAGACACGATGAGAGCGATACAGATTAACGGCTGCTGCAGAGCCGACGAGATGAAAGTGGCCGAACTGCCACTGCCGCAGGTCAAACCCGGATGGGTGCTTGTGAAAGTGTTTGCCGCGGGACTCAACCACAGCGAGGCGTTGCTGCGCATGTTTGAAGCCGACAACGACTACATCGCCACACCCATAGTCCCCGGCATAGAGTGCGTGGGAGAGATTGCCGACCCAGGCGACAGCGGCTTTACCGTAGGCGACAAGGTGATTGCTTTGATGGGCGGCATGGGCCGCTCTTTCAACGGCAGTTATGCCGAGTATACGCTGATGCCTGTAAAAAACGTGTTCAAAGTCACCACCGACCTCGACTGGATTTCGCTGGCTGCTGTGCCTGAAACTTATTTCACCGCTTTCGGATCACTGACCGAGGGGCTACAGCTCGCCAGTGGCGACTGTCTGCTGGTGCGAGGCGCAACAAGCACTGTGGGTAAGGCGACAATACAGCTCGGCAAGGCGATGGGTGCCACCGTGATTGCAGCTTGCCGCAAGGAGAGTTCCTTTGACGAACTCAAGTCAATAGGCGCCGACTGTTGCATTGTCGATGATGAGCGCATCCACGAGCAGGACTTGTCTTTCAAACCCAACAAACTGCTTGAGTTGGTCGGACCACGCACGTTGCACGACTCCTTGCTCACCGTTACCCGTCCAGGGTATGTGTGCAACACCGGCATACTCGGCAATGTGTTCAGCGTAGCAAACTTCGACCCCATCAAATACATTCCCAACGGCGTGTTTTTGACGGGCTTTTTCAGCAATTTCCCAACGCAAGAGATAATCGACCGCATGTTTGCGGTCATTAAATCGGCTGGCATACAGCCGCTGTACAGCAAAGTATTCACCATGGAACAGATTGCCGAAGCACACACCTTGCTCGAAAAGGGTGGCGCAGGCGGCAAGATTGTTCTCAAAATCAGATAACGCCATGTTGAAAGATATACTCATCGACCCACATTTTCCCAACTGCCCCGTGCGTAACATCCTGGCACGCATCAGTGACCGATGGTCAATGCTTATTCTGCTGACCCTCGACAACGACGGATCGAGTATGCGCTATTCCGAAATTGCGGCAAAGATCCCCGACATTTCGCAAAAGATGCTTACTGTGGCACTTAGAAACCTCAACGCTGACGGGCTCGTATCACGCCAGGCATACGCTGAGATACCTCCTCGCGTTGAATACGCACTGACCGAGAGAGGCATATCTCTGGTACCACACATCAACAATCTTGTGGAATGGGCAATGTCAAACCTCAACGACATACTCAACGACCGAAAGGAATACGCCAAAAGAAAATTCGACAAATGATCTTGTCGAGTTTTGGCTCAAGTGTTCTAGATGATTGCATAGAGAAATGAGCGAAATTGGTCCAACTTGCATGGATTTTGGTGCTTGTTGGACCATTTTCATGCAATTCTGCGTGGCGATTTGAATACCTTGTATTAGCAAATAATCCCAACCACTTGTACTCGGCTGCTTCACGCTTCGCACCTCAACCACCCGGCTGCGCTGGCTGGATTGAGCAGCTTCGCTGCAGCCTCATGCCGCTAGGCGACTTCGC
>JAFSYB010000051.1 GCA_017443765.1 Muribaculaceae bacterium
CCCGCCAACGTCGATTCCTATAATGTGCGGCATATTATTATAAATGTGTCTTGCAAAGGTACTCCTTTTTTCACACACTGGCAAAAAGAGGCGACTTGTTAATAACTTTTTTTGCCAGTATGCAAGATAAGCAGTAATTTTACACTCCATTGTGAGAATTATAAATCCCAAGTTCATAAGCCACTCATTATCAATTATAATGATTCCTTTCGTACACCTTCACGTACATTCGCAATACTCCATTCTCGATGGACAGGCCTCTATCAGTGGCATGGTCGATAAGGCCATTGCCAATGGAATGCGAGGCATGGCCCTCACCGACCATGGCAATATGTTTGGCATCAAGGAACTGCACGACACCTGCGAAAAACGCAACAGTGCAGCTCGCAGCCAGCTCAAAGACCTTGGCAAACAGCTCAATGCCCTGCGTGAACAGCAGTCGGGCGATGATGAGACGATAAAAGCCCAAATTGCCGACATTGAGGCGCAGATGCCCCAGGTGCAGGCCTCGATGTTCAAACCTATTTTCGGCTGCGAGGTCTATGTGGCCAACGGCAGCAAGGCCGAGCACACCGACAAGCGGGATATAGGCCGGCACTTGATTTTGCTGGCCAAGAACCTGCACGGTTACAAGAACTTGATTAAAATCGTGTCGCGGGCATGGACCGACGGCTTCTACTCCCACCCACGCACCGACAAAGCCGACCTGGAGCGATACCACGACGACATCATCTGCTGCTCGGCTTGCTTGGGAGGCGAGATTCCGCAACTCATCATGAATGGCCAGTTTGAGCAGGCCCGCGAGGTGGCGCGCTGGTTTAAGGGGGTGTTTGGCGATGATTACTACCTGGAACTCCAGCGCCACAAGGCCACCGTGCCCAATGCCAACCACGAAACTTTCCTGCGCCAACAGGAGGTGAATGCCGAACTGATCAGGATGTCGTCAGAACTGGGCATCAAGCTCGTGTGCACCAACGATTCGCATTTCATCAATGAAGACGACGCCGATGCGCACGAACACCTCATTTGTGTTTCGACGGGCAAGAAAATCGACGACCCCTCGCTCATGCGCTACAGCAAGCAGGAGTGGTTCAAGACCCAGGAGGAAATGAACGACCTCTTTGCCGATGTGCCCGAGGCATTGCAAAGCACTACCGAGATTCTCGACAAGGTGGAGATATATAGCATCGACCACGCGCCCATTCTGCCCGATTTCCCGCTGCCGGAGGGCTTTGACAACGAAGACGACTACTTGCGCCACCTGGTCTATGAGGGTGCCAAGGAGCGCTGGCCTGTACTCGACGACGAACACCGCGAGCGCCTCGACTTTGAGTTGGAAACCATCAAGAACATGGGATTCCCGGGTTACTTCCTCATCGTGCAGGACTACATCAAGGCGGCTCCCTCGCTGGGTTGCTCGGTTGGGCCCGGACGTGGCTCGGCAGCCGGCTCGGCGGTGGCCTACTGCTTGGGAATCACTAAAATCGACCCAATCAAGTACGACCTGCTGTTCGAGCGTTTCCTTAACCCCGACCGAATCTCGTTGCCTGATATTGATGTAGACTTCGATGATGACGGCCGTGCGGCTGTGCTGCGCTACGTCACCGAGAAATACGGGGCAGAGAAAGTTGCACACATCATCACCTATGGCACGATGGCCGCCAAGATGGCCATCAAGGATGTGGCGCGAGCCGAGGACCTCCCCATCGCCGAAAGCGACCGTCTGGCCAAGATGATTCCCAGCACGCCCAACGGAATGCCCGAGGAAAAACCGGGTAAGAAATACAAAGTCACCATCGGGAATTGCCTCAAATGCTTTCCCGAGTTTGCCGCCGCGAAGGACAGTCCCGACCCCCAAGTGGCCAACACCGTGCGCTTTGCCGAGAAACTGGAGGGCAACGTGCGCAGCACCGGCGTGCACGCCTGTGGGGTGATTATCGGCCGAGACGACATCACCGACTGGGTGCCCGTGATCACAGCTACCGACAAGGACGGTGAGCGAATCATCGTCACACAATACGAGGGTGGGGTGATTGAATCCACCGGCCTGATCAAGATGGACTTCCTGGGGCTCAAAACCCTTTCCATTATTATGGAAGCTGTGGCCAACATCAAAATCACACATGGTATTGACCTGGACATTGAGAAGATTCCCATCGACGACCCCAAGACCTACCAGCTCTACTGCGAGGGTCGCACCACCGGCACGTTCCAATTTGAGTCTACCGGCATGCAGCGCTACCTGATGGAGTTGCAGCCCACCACCTTCGAGGACCTCATCGCCATGAACGCCCTCTACCGCCCCGGCCCAATGGACTACATTCCGCAGTTCATTCGCCGCAAGCATGGCGAGGAACCCATCGTTTATGACATTCCCTGCATGGAGAAGTACCTCAAGGACACCTACGGCATCACTGTCTATCAGGAGCAGGTGATGCTACTGTCGCGACAGCTGGCCGGCTTCACACGCGGACAAAGCGACACCCTGCGCAAGGCTATGGGTAAAAAGCAAATCGAGAAGATGAATCACCTTGAGGGACTCTTCTACGAGGGCGGCGAGAAAAATGGCTACGACCACAAGACGCTTAACAAAATTTGGGAGGATTGGAAAAAATTCGCTTCCTACGCCTTCAACAAGTCGCACGCCACTTGCTATAGCTGGGTGGCCTACCAAACAGCCTACCTCAAGGCCAACTATCCCAGTGAGTATATGGCCGCTGTGCTGAGCCGAAACCTCAACGAAGTGGACAAGCTCTCAAAATTCATGGACGAGTGCAAGGCCATGGGCATACAGGTGCTCGGCCCCGACATCAACGAGAGTTACAAGACTTTCAGCGCCAACCGCAATGGCGACATCCGTTTTGGCCTGGGAGGCATCAAGGGCGTGGGCGGCAATGCCGTTGATGCCGTAATCAGCGAGCGCGAGCAAAACGGGCCGTTCAAGGATATTTATGATGTGGTGGAGCGCATCAACCTCAGTGCCTGCAACCGCAAGGCTATCGAGTCGATGGCCCTTGCCGGCGCGTTCGATTGCTTTGAGGGAGTCACCCGCGAGGCTTTCTTTGTGAAAAATGCCCGCGACGAGCAGTTCAGCGACATTCTCGTTCGATTCGGACAAAAGTTCCAGGCCGGGCAGTCGTCGATGCAGAACTCGCTCTTTGGCGACATCGAGCCAATTGAAATCGCCAAGCCCCCCATTCCCGCAGCTGAACAGTGGCACATTCTTGAGCGCCTGAACAAGGAAAAGGAACTGGTGGGAATGTACCTGTCGGCACACCCTCTCGACCCCTATTATATGGAAATCACCTACGGCTGCACCACCAAGCTTGCCGACTTGCCCGACAAGGCCGACCAGCTCGACCGCGAACTCGTTGTGGGCGGACTGGTTGTCGATTACCAAACACGCATGAGCAAGAAGGGAAACCAGTTCGGCATCCTCAAGATTGAGGACTACAGCGGGAGCTATGAGCTGAGGCTCTTCGGGCAGAACTTTATAGATTATGGTAAATATGGAGTGCTGGGCACGCCCATTATTGTTCGCGGTGCTTACGAGCGGCGGCGCTATGGCGATGGCATCGACTTCAACATCCACTCGGTCACCCTGCTCGAAACGCTCAAGGGAAAGATGGTGCGCAACTTGCGCATCGAGATTGATGACAGCGACATCGAGCTCATGAACGACATCAAGCCGCTCTTGGCTCCCTCGGCCGAGAATCGTGCCGAACTCTACTTCCGTGTGCGTGACGTTAATAACGGGCACCATGTTGACCTGCGATCTAAAAACAGAATCGCTATCAACAAGCAACTCATCGATGCACTACGTGAGATTCACATCAACTTTAAGATTAATGTTTATTGATTATATATCAAATAGTTAAATCCAACAATCAACACAATATTATGGCATTAACATTCAACGACGAGAGTTTGAAACAGGCCATTGCCAGTGGCAAGCCTGTAGTGGTTGACTTTTGGGCAACCTGGTGTGGCCCGTGTCGCATGATTGCCCCCGTGGTCGAGGCTCTGGCTGCCGACTACGAGGGTCGTGTGCTTATCGGCAAATATGACGTGGACGAGGGTACCGAAATGGCCGCCGAGTATGGGGTGCGCAACATCCCCACACTGCTTTTCTTCAAGGACGGCCAACTCGTGCAACGCCATGTGGGCAGCACCACACGCGACACACTCGAGCAAATCATCAAGACGCTGCTCTGACCCGCATTCCACCCTGAAAACATTCCGTTTCAAAGTTTTTTGGCGAGTACGCTGAATTGCTTGAGACGCATTGGAGTTGTTTTGCTGAGCAGATTCCGCCCTAGCCTGGGCGAGGCAGTAGCGAGTTGCGGTCTCGCCCAGGTTGATGCAAAATCTGCCAGTAGGTGACTTGTATAAAAGGGTGTGTCCACCTTGTGGCACTCAAGCGTGCCATCAACGAAATGGCCAATGCCATTTATCAAAGCATCAATGTGTTTGACTATTTCAAGCGCAAACTTCTGCTGGTAACATGTGGACTTTAACCAGGGCCGGTTGTGACGGTCGCATGGTATTCCGTTCCATTTAATGCCCAAATAAATTTGGCATTTCGCTCGCTTTGCAGTAATTTTGCGGCTTGTTATGAAACGGACACTGATTTATCTCGTTATAACCCTGTGTTGCTCGTCGGTTTTCGCTGCGTCAGTCGAGCAAGCCGACAGCGTTGTGACGGCCAGGAAACCGAATCTGCTTCAGCGGGTTGTGGGCTATGCGGTGGGGAATGAAATCGACACCAGCACCGTGAATGCCTTGCGCCCGAAGTTGATGGCACTTGGCGGACCTTATTACTCAACCGATGCCAAACTCGGAATGGTGCTGGCGGGAATGCTTTCCTTTAGAATGAAAGGCAGCGACCCACGTTCGCAAGCTTCAAATCTAATGCTGTTCAGCGGCATTTCCACTGCCGGGTTTTGGCAGGTTGGCATTTCAGGCGCTGTGCTGTTTCCTCGTGACAAGCGGCGCATCAATGCCGATTTACTCTTTAATTATTCGCCTATTCACTTTTGGGGCATTGGCTACGCCATGGCCGACAACGACAGCAATGAGGGCCATTTGCACCAGCAGGAGCTGCGCTGCGAGGCCGATTATGTGTTGCGTGTGGCTCCGCATCTCTATGTGGGTCCGGCGCTGGCGTTAAACCGCGTGCGTTGCAGCCACATTGACCGCCCCGAGCTTCTCAATGGTCAAGATCGCCTATTGAGAAACTACGGAGTGGGCTTTTCGCTGCATTACGACACACGCGACCAAATCACCAACGCCACCAGCGGCTTTTACCTCTCATTGCGTCAGTTGTTTCGTCCCTCCTGGCTGGGAAACCACTACGCATTCAGTACAACAAGTTTTAGCGCGAGTGCCCGGCAATCGTTGTGGGAAGGCGGTGTCGTTGCTGGCGAGGTGAGGGGCGTGTTCAATTTTGGCAATCCGTCGTGGGCAATGCTTGCGCAGCTGGGCGGTAACGACAATATGCGCGGTTATTATAACGGACGTTATCGCGACAAGCATCTGATGACCGCTCAAGTAGAGGTGCGCCAGCATGTGTGGAAACGCAGTGGTTTGGCTGCATGGGTGGGCGTTGGCACGGCGTTTCACGATGCCATCTCGTTTGGGAACTTGCTTCCAAACTACGGCATTGGCTACCGTTTCCATTTGCGCAAAACGCTTGTGCTGCGTCTTGACTATGGCTTTGGCAAAGTTCATCAAAATGGTTTTGTCATGTCGGTCAACGAGGCGTTTTAGTCTGTGTGTGGCGAATTACATTATTCAGATTATTGTTTTTATTTCCGAGTAAATGCTTAACAAGGCGGCTTTTTATTTTTGGACTTTTCTGTTCATGCTCATCTTGCCTAACGTGTTCATGTATTTTACCGAGGACACGGGCACGCTCACCCGCGTAGTCAACATTTTGCTGCCGCTTGGCGCGTATTGGCTGGCCTTGACTGCCGGCGCAAAGCCCGGCAAGATGTTTTGGGTTCTATTTGTGTTCATGTTTTTCGCTGCCTTCCAGATTGTTCTGCTCTATCTCTTTGGTGGGTCGCCCATTGCCGTGGATATGTTTTTGAATCTGGTGACCACCAATGTCACCGAGGCCGATGAGCTGCTGATACAAATATATCCGTCGGTTATATTTGTTGTGGTAGTCTATGGATCGGGAATTGTGTTGAGTGTCATAGCCTGGCGCAAGCAACTTGTTTTGCACCGGATTTTCCGTCACAACCAGCGCGTTCTTGGTGCCATGGTGTTCGTTCTCGGACTGGTGATGCTGGTAGTGAACCTTTTCATTGACCGGAGTTTCCGGCTGGCCGACGACATCTATCCTGTTAATGTGTGTTACAATCTGGGGTTGAGCGTTCAACGCTTTGTGCAGTCGGAACGTTATCCAGTCACATCAGCATCCTTTGAACACAAAGCTGTGGCATTGCGTCCCGATAGCTTGCCAGAGGTGTATGTGCTCGTTATTGGCGAGACCTCGGCGGCCGACCATTTGGGGCTTTATGGTTACGCTCGCAACACCACACCGCGCCTCAAGACACTTGCCGACACCACGCAGTCGCTGGCCGTGATGCGCGATGCCATCACCATGAGCAACACCACCCACAAGAGCGTGCCGCTGCTACTTACCGCCACGGCCAGCCAGGGCGACTACGACAGCCTTTACACGCAACACGGACTGGTGAGTGCTTTTCGCGAGGCCGGGTTCGACACCTGGTTTGTGAGCAACCAAAGACGCAACCACTCGTTCATCGACTATTTTGGGTGCGAGGCTGAGCACGTAGATTTTATTAAAGATAACCTGCCAATCACTGCGAACACCTACGACCAAGAGCTGGTTGAGCGTCTCAAAAGCATCCTCCCCTCCAAGGCTGGCGAAACTGTGGCGGGCAGCATGTTCATTGTGCTGCACTGCTATGGCTCGCATTTCGACTACCGGGACCGATACCCCAAGGCTTGGGCGCAATATCAGCCCGTGGATTACCCATCGGCGACGTCGGCTTACCGTGACAAGCTTGTGAATGCGTATGACAACTCGGTCTACTATACCGACAATGTGCTGTACGCTATTATCTCGGTGCTTGAGAGCCAAGGCGTGCCCACGCTCATGCTCTACACGAGCGATCATGGCGAGGACATTTACGACGACAATCGTGGACGCTTTTTGCACGCCTCGCCACAGCCCACTTACTACCAGTTGCGAGTGCCAATGCTCATTTGGGCTTCGGGTCTGTGGCGCGACGCGCATCCACAACAATGGAGTGCCCTGCGTGGCCGCTGCGGCAGCCCCGTGGCCACCAACCTGGTCACCTACCACACGTTGCTCGATTTAGCCGGAGTGCAAAACACACTTTTCCGCCCCGAACACGCTCTGTCTAACGCGCACTATGCGCCCACTCAGCGCCGTTACGTTGACGACCACAACAGGTTGCTGCCTCTCGACAGCTGCGGCCTCAAACCTGAAGACGTCGAACGGTTTAGGGCCAAGCGGCTCCGTTTTCCGTAAACCGCAACGCGACGCGTTTCCCTTCAGGCTGTTTGTCTCGGCAAGCCAGGACTATCTCCTCGTTACCTCGCTGTGGTATACATCAGTAGCTGTGACCACAATGTCTATCGGTTGGTCGTGGGGCTCGCAGGGCACATGGTCAACAATTTGGCAGGTTAGAGCCACCCCCACGGTGAGTGCGGCCGAGCTCGGCAGCAGCCTGTCGTAGTAGCCCCGTCCTCGTCCCAGCCGGTTGCATTGCTGGTCAAAGGCCACGCCAGGCACAATCACAAGGTCGGGGGTGATGTCGATGGCCGGCCCCACGGGTTCGGCGATGTGAAAGGGGTTGTTGTCGTCGAGGCGGCCGTCGTAGCACACCAGTTCCAGGTCGTCGCCGGCCACGCGGGGCAGGTAAACCTGCTTGCATTTGGCCCAGCGGTTCACCACGCGGTGGGTGGGCAGCTCGTCGGGCATGGAGTAGTAGAGCAGTACCGTGCGCGCTTGGGCGAATGCCTCAAGGTGCTCGATGGCGGCAAACACTGCATCGGCCTCGGCTTGCTTTGCTTGGGGAGTGACGGTCGCCTTGCGCTCGCGCATCTCGCGACGCAACTGTTTCTTGAGCAATATGTTGTCCATAAGTTTTCCTGGGTTTTTAAGCCTTGTCTCAATTCCTGATCGGGAACGCGGCTTTGTGCTTGCTCAGCGCTTTCATGGCCGCTTGGATAGTGGCATCGTTGCGATTGAATATGGGGTAGAACGCCTCGTTGCCAAACACATCGCGGGCCACAAGGGCCTTGATTCGGTTAAGAATCAGGTCGTGCGACTGATTGATGTAGTACCACCGTGCCGGCACACCTTGCGTAGCGGCATAGTCCACAAAGGCTTGCAGCAGTTGGTCGTCGCTGGGAAGCGTGCGCAGGAATTGCTTGTAGTCGGTCATGCTTCGCAACGAGCTGCGGTGGGTGTCGACATAACGGAAAGCGAACTGCTGGGGTAGTGCGGCGTTGACCACGTCGATGTACCACGATGTGATGCCCGTGGTGTCGCGGGGCACAAAGATGTCGGGCACAATTCCACCGCCGCCGTATACCGTGCGTCCCATCATGGTGGTGAACAGCTGGCTGCGGTCGATTTTCATGCTGTCGCGACTGTAAAGCTCGCCACTCAAGTAGCGGTCGTACAATTCTTTTTCGTAGTCGAACACGCCGGCCTTGTAATCTTTCTGAATGCATCGCCCACTGGGAGTGTAGTAGCGCGCGATTGTCAGGCGAATGGCACTGCTGTCGGGCAGGGTAAATGGATGTTGCACAAGTCCCTTGCCAAACGAGCGGCAGCCCACCACCAGGCCGCGGTCGTTGTCCTGAATGGCTCCGGCAAATATTTCGCTTGCGCTGGCCGAATACTCGTCGATGAGAACAACCAACTCGGCATCCTGGAACTGGCCATTGCCATCGCTCCAGAACTGCGAATCGTCGCGCTTGTAACGCCCCTTGGTGTAAACGATGAGCTGGTTTTCGGGTAGGAACTCATTGACCATGAAGACGGCCATTTCCATATAGCCACCGCCATTGCCTCGCAGGTCAATCACAAACCGGCGCGCACCCTCTTGCTCAAGGTTTGCCATGGCGGTGATGAACTCATCATAGGTCTTGCGGCCGAATTGGTTAACTTTCACATATCCAGTGGTTTTGTCGAGCATATAACTGGCATCAACCGTGTTCGTTGGGATGTCGTCGCGTGTGATGGTGAAGTAGTGCGTCTTGGGCGAGTTGTTGCGCTTGATTTCCAGTTTCACCTTGGTGCCTTTCTCGCCTCGCAAGCGGTGCATCACGGCGTTGTTGTTCACCTGTGAGCCAACAAAGGCCGAATCGTCGATGGACACAATGCGGTCGCCGGCGAGGAGACCCGCTTTCTCCGAAGGACCGCCCGAAATCACCTCAATCACGTTCACGGTGTCGTTCATGATCATGAACGAGATGCCTATTCCGCTGAAGCTGCCACCAAGTTCCTCGTTGGCTTCACGCAATTCCTCGGCGTTGAAATACAGCGTGTGCGGGTCGAGATTGGCCAGAATTTGAGGTATCGACAACTCAATGAGCTGATTCATATTCACGGTGTCGACATATTCGCTGGCAATCAGGTTGAGGATGGTGTTGAGCTTGCGGTCGTTGTCGATGGCATAATGCCGGTTTGAAAACCGTGAGCCAATAAACGAGCCCACAACCACAGCAACAGCTATGACAAGGGGCAACCACAAGTATTGAGTGCGGGGTGTGTTGCGGTTGGGTGACATGGTTCACACGATTCGGGGTTGATATTCGCCACTGCCTATGCGCTCCATCTGCACACATTCGATGCCTGCGCGCTTGAGCAGCTCCACACCATCGGTGATGCGGTAGTATTCACCGAACACCACGCGTCGGATTCCGGCCTGGATAATGAGCTTTGAGCACTCGATGCACGGCGAAGTGGTCACATAGAGCGTAGCTCCCTGGCTGCTGTTGTTGCTTTGGGCCACTTTGGTGATCGCATTGGCTTCGGCATGCAGCACATAGGGTTTTGTGTGCTCGTTTTCGTCCTCACACACATTCTCAAATCCCACGGGTGTGCCATTGTAGCCGTCGCTGATAATCATCTTGTCTTTCACAATCAGCGCACCCACCTGGCGGCGGATGCAGTAAGAGTTCTCGGACCATATTTGCGCCATGCGCAAGTAGCGTGAGTCAAGCAAAGTCTGCTTGGTGCTTGAGGAATCCACAATCGTTTAATTATCAGCAAATTAATAATAAGGCCAAACTGGCTCGTTAGCAGCTTCTGCAATTTTTTGACAAAATTACTGCAACTGTGCCGAAAAAACAAATTTACTATAAATAAAAATTCATTCACCTGAGATTTGGCGCAATGGGAATCAACGAATGTGTGTAGTATGCGCTCGTTATCATGCGCATGAAGCCAGGTGGTCACAAAGAAAAATGAAGATGGAAACCAAATTGGTTTCCATCTTCAGTGACTCCTACAGGACTCAAACCTGTAACCTTTTGATCCGTAGTCAAACGCTCTATTCAATTGAGCTAAGGAGCCTCGTTTCTCTTTTGCGAGTGCAAAATTACTGCCAATTTCTGAACTGACCAAATTTTTCGCGCACTTTTTTTGGAAAAAAATTCGACACTTTTGCAGTTTGCAGTAGTACAAGTGTTTAGAGAAGCCATGTAAACAAAGCCCAAACGACAAGAATCAGCAGTGCGATGAATGTGGCCCGTGCCATTGTCTTGTATTCCACAATATATAATTCTTGCTTGGGGGCGTTCACGTGTTCGGGACGCTCGGTGGCAATGGCCAGCTTGTGCTCGTTGATGGCTTCGATGGGTTCCTCAACTTCGGTGTAAAGATTAGCTTTCATAGTGATGCGATTGTTTTCTGGCTGCAAAGATAGTTCTTTTATTCGGATTGGCGAAATATTGCGCTCAAAAAAACAATAAAGCCCTCCGGCAATGATTTGTCCTGGTGGGCTCTATAGTGTGTCGTGTGTTGCTGCTCAGCAATTAATTGACACGGCTTGAATGTTTTATTATGAAAAAGTTAGTTTTTGTTTATATGGGATAATAGATGCGGTAACTTTTAAATACATTATAAAGACTGCGCAGGCGGCAGATAGTTTAATGCCCTTTTGCAAATTAACGTTCTTTAAACGCCTTTTCGCAAATTAACTTTAGTTGGCTGTAGCGTTTTGCGCTCGTGGCAAGCAAAGTCTTTGCCGGTTAGCCATCTTTACCCGATTTGAACAACCACATTCAGCCCCCTCACTCTTTGGGCAGGGCGCGGAATCCGGTGCCCAGAATTTCGCTGCTTTCCATGATGTTCACGAAGGCGTTGGGGTCGATGTGGTAGAGTGCCGAGCGCAGCTTCACCATGTCGCTGCGGTCGAGGGTCACATACACCATCTTGCGCTCGTTGCCCTTGTACAACCCGCTCCCTGTGATGCATGTGCCGCCGCGCTTGAGCTCGTTGATGATATACTGGCGTATGGGTTCCGGGTTGTCGGTGATGATAAACATGGTGCGATAGCTTTTCATGCCGTCAACCACCAGGTTGATTACCTTGCCCTCGATAAAGATGATGAGCACCGAGTAGATAGGAAGCCTGATGTCGCCAAAGGCAATCAGCGTACTCAACGTGATGATGCCGTCGACAATCATCACCAGCGTACCCAGCGAGATTTTGGTGTACTTGTGCAAAATCATCGAGATGATGTCGCTGCCGCCGCTGGTGGCTCCGGAGCGGAAAATCAGGCCGATAGCCACGCCATAAATCAAGCCCGCCACCACGGTGTTGAGAAAATAGTCGGGACGGAACCATCCGCCGTCGTGCGGAATCGGAACCATTGACCCGCTGCCATCGGCCGACGGTGCGATGGCGCCATCAAGGATTACGGGATTATAGCCCCACCAGCTCTCGAGCACGAATGTGGCCGCAAATATCAGTGCAGTCGACACAATGGTCTTCACCCCGAACTTGGGTCCCAATATCCAGGTGCCGATAATCAGCAGCGGCACGTCCATACAGATGGCATAAAGCGATATCTTCCAGGGCCAAAGCGTGTTGAACACGTTGCTCAGGCCGTAGGTGCCGCCCGGGGCCATCAGGTAGGGGTTGACGAACATCACATCGCCCACGGCAAACAAGATGCTGCCCACTGTGAGCAAAAAATAGGCGATGATTTCCTGCTTGAGTTTTTTCTTTTGGTCGAATGCTAACATAGATTGATTGTCAGTTGTTTATTGTTGTTGTGACCCAAGGCTCGTAGCCGCGTGTGCTCGTGGGTGGGCCTTGCATGATTTTTTTTCGGCTGCAAAGGTAGCAATAATTGAGCAAAGGACAATGCATAAAAAAACGCAATGCACAATTTGGAGCGTTGTGCATTGCGCCATGGTGTTGTTGAAGATGGGTCAGTTGGCCGTGAAGCTGGTAAACGCAGTTTGGCTGCTTGCTGCCGGGACCGAACCACCCATATACACGCCATGCCAGGCCGTGGTGGCTCCTGTGGGAGCCGTGGTGCTGTACTTGATTGAATAGCTGCTGCCCTTGGTCATGCCTTTAGCCGTAAACAGCGAGAGCGAACTCGACAGGCTGGCCTCCATACTGTAGGTGAACAGGGCGTTATTACTCGAATCAAAGATGGTATAGTATCGACCCGTGCTGTAGGAAAGCGATGATGTGCTCAGGTAGTAGCCCTGCACGGCGCTGCCGATGCTGCTCGAGCTGCCGCCCCATCCTCCGCCACCACCTTGGCTGGCTCCGGCGCTTACGGCGTAGCCATTTCCGGTGATGGTGATGTAGCTGTTGTTGTCGCAGTCAAAACCCTCCTCGGGTGCTCCTCTGCTGGTGTAAGCAACGATAACACCGTCGCCGATTTCAATGGCTCCCGATCGGCCGTAGTTGCTGTCGACGGCATCGTTGCCATTGGAATACACCACAGTGACGCCGCCCAGGAACTTGATGGAGCCGGCGCTGTTCATGCCATCGTCGTAAGCCTTATAATAATGGTTGCCACCATTGATGGTGATGCTTGTCTTCGATTCGATGCCCTCGGCGCCATCCGTTGCCGTGTTCACCTCGGTTTGTCCGCCGTTGATGGTGATGGCTCCCATGACTTTGATAGCCTTTGCGCTGCCGCTCACGCCACCGCCTCCGCCGGGTCCAAATCCACCGCCGCTGCTGGTGCCGGCGGCGCTGCCGGTGGTGATGACCGTGAGTGTGGGGCCGTCGCCGCCACTAACCCCCTGCGTGTAGGCACCATTCACTTTGATGCCCTTGCCACCCGCGCCAGTCATCTTGATGTAGATGGTTCCGCCCAACAAGTTCAGGTTTCCGTCGGTTTTCAAGCCCTTGGCAGTGTAGTAATCGCCCGAGGTGCTGGCGGCCTGTGCGGCACCGCTGTTGTTGATAGTAATGGAGCCTCCGTTGACCGTGATGCCGGTGGTGGAAATGCCCTTGCCGGCTGTGCCCGACGAGGTAATCTTAATCGTGCCGTCGTTCATCACAAAGTCCACCGCCTTGATGCCGCTACTGTAGCTCGCGTCGTTGTTGATCACCTTCATGGCTCCGCTGGGGGTGAGCGTGATGTCGCCACCATTGATTGTGCAGGTGGCCTTGCTCTTGATGCTCTTGCTCATGGCGCCGCTGTTTGCCACGGTGATGGTGCCGCCGCCAATGGTCAGGTCGCCGTCGGCTTTCAGACCGATGGCATTATAGCTCGTGCCGTTCTCCTCGCTTTGGTCGCTGCTGCCACCGTATTGGCTGGTGACGTTGCTCAGCGAGTAGGTGCGCGTGGTGCCGCTGGTGCTGTAGCTATTGCTGATGCTGTAGTACACATCGGTGCCTGAAGTGGGCGCAGAGAATGAGCCCGACTTGATGGTGTAGGTGGTGCCGCGCGAGGTGTAGTTGTCGCTCTTGAAATAGTAGGTGCCGTCGTCGGCCGAGCCGAAGTCATAATAATAGAATGTTAGCGTGCTGTAGCCGCTGGAGCGGGTCACGGTGTTGGTGAGCTTTTGCACCAGGGTGCCATCGCTCTTGTACAGGTAAACACTTGTCCAAGCTTGGCCTTGGCCGCCCCCTCCAACACCGCCACCGCCAGTGGGGATGCTCACATACACCTTGTAGCTCTTGGTGGGTTCTTCGGGGTCGGTGCCCGAGGTCTCGGCAGTGCCGCCAATTCCGTTGGCTTTGATGTTGATTACGGTGGTGCCGGCACTCTCGTCGATGCTGAGATTGCCGTCGGCGCTCAACCCCTTGCCGCCCTCGGCGGTGTTGTTCACCGTGATGGTGCCGCCGGTGATGTTGATGTCGCTGTCGGCCTTCACACCCGTGCTGTAGCTCAGGCTGCTGCCGCTCGTGTCGAGCGAGCCGGTCTGCGTGATGGTGATAGTGCCGCCGCTGATGTTCACGTCCTCGGCTGCCTTGATACCCTTCACACCCGAGCCGGTGGTGGTGATGTCTAATGTGCCTCCGTTGATGGTCACGCTGCCGGTGTTATCGGTGTCCTCCTCCACGTTGCCATCGTCATCGGTCTTGAAGCTCACCTGAATGCCGTCGTCTCCTACATTATTAATATTAATGGTGCCACCGTTCTGCTTGAAGTATTGGTTCACATTGAAGCCGTCGCCCACGGCCTTGAGCACGTTGATGGTGCCGGCGGTCTTTTTCACCTCCACATATTCCTTGCCCCAGAAGGCGTGAGCGGTGTTGCCGGTCAGGTTCAGCGTGCCGGTGCCCTTGAACTCGGTGTGGCCCTTGACGGCAAAACAGGCTTTTTGTTCGCCATTCGATCCGTCAACCAATGTGTTGGTGGTGCCATCGGCAACTTGCACCTCGATGCGTTTGCCATCGCGAATGTTGATGGCTGCGCTGTCGGGGTTGGTGAGTGTGAGTCCGTTGAGCTTCAGGGTCATCTTGTAGCTGCCGTCCATGTAGAACGAACCGTTCTCGGTTGCCCCCTGGAGCGTATAGATAGCTTCGGTGGCCATCGTGGCATCTTGCAGCATGGCAACGTGGGCGCCTGTCGCCATCGCCGTGAGATGCGAGGCGATGTTGCCGGCCACGAGCACCTCGGCAGCAGTGGTGGCGTAGGTGACCATGACGTTGTTGTCGGCCAAAGAGGTGTTGTCGACATAAATCTCATCGATGTCGCCGATGTTGAACACCTTGTCGAGCACCGTGAGTGTGGCGCCGCCAGTGATGGGCATTTGCCCGACCTGGCTGGTGGTGAAGCCCCACTTGACTTGCCCGGTGACCACCCACATTGTTTGTGCGTCCGAGCTATCGGCGCGACGGGGGGCTGCATTGCCCTTGCCCAAGATGATGTTGATGACGGCCGACAGGTCGCTCACATCTACCACCCCGTTGCCGTCAATGTCGCTTTGGCCAAGGTAGCTTTCGGCCTCGCTTTTCTTTAAAATAACGTTGATGATGGCCGACGCATCGTCCACGTCCACCACGCCGTCGCCGTTCACGTCGCCAACCTGCAGGTCTGACGTTTCGCCCGACTCGTTGGTAAACTCCAGATAGTTCATCTGGCTCAATGCGATGGTGGCGGTGGCTTCTGATGTGGTTGCCACCAGGTTCCCATTGGTAAACGTGATGTGCATCCCCTCGGCAGGAAGGGTCTTGTTGCCACTTGTTGCCGATAACTTCAGGAAACTGAACGTTGTTGCATTTAAAGCAAATGTCCAAAACACTGTCGTGCAAAGGATTAGAATACACTTTTTCATATTGGCTCTATTTAACAATTATTTGATATCTTTTTTTCAATTATGCAAAAGTAACAATTACCGATAATCTGTTCAACAAAAATCAGCAAAAATTGGATTTTTGTCAGTAAAAACGCAGCGCACCTCTCCTTACTCGCCGAGTGTGGCCTGCTTTATCCGAGCCATCATTAATATTTATTCAATTTCTAAAACTCGTCATTATTCATCATTCATCGTTCTCGACGTGCTGCCGAATTGCAGCGGCCGACTGTGGCTGACACCCCAAGTACTAATTATTTAAAAAAAATGGGTGTTCTTTTGGCCATGTGAGAATTATTGAATAATTTTGAGCGTGCAAAAATGGCACAGCTTTTGCGAAAGCTATTTAATAATGAATTATTCACAATTTAATAATTTATTAGAATGAAACCACTGAATGTTATTTTAGCAGTTTTGGGAGGCGCCATTGCTGGAGCCGCCGTCGGTCTCTTGTTCGCCCCCGAAAAGGGCAGCGACACGCGTTCACGCATCGCCGAGCTTCTCCGTGAGAAAGGCGTGAATCTGAAAGGGAAGAAAATGGATGATCTCGTTGATGAGAATGCCGATGAGCTTAACAACTAAATAACCGAATGATTATGAAACAATTAGGTATTCTTTACGCCTTTCTTGGCGGAGCCATTGTGGGTTGTGCCACGGCCATGCTTTTCGCACCCGAAAAGGGTTCTGATTTGCGCTCACGCATCAAGGACATGCTCAAGAAGAAAGGCTTTGATGTCAGCGACGACGAGGTGGAGCGCCTCGTGAGGCAAATTAGCGCCCAAATCGAGGAGTGAACGCCACTGCCCGGCTGGGCGTTGCCGTGTTTCAAGCTGATTAACTGCGGTTGGGGCACCCCAATCGGAATGATGTGTGATGTCTTAAACGGAATTCGACATGGACAACAACCAAATTGATTATCGGCGGCTTTATGAGGAGGGCAAGCGGCTTTTGCGCTTGGAGTTCAATTACACGAAGCTCACCGCTGTTGAAAAGCTTTCCGTGTTGCTTTCCACCATGGCCTTTGTAGCGGTGGTGGCTGTGCTCGGTGCTTTCGTACTCTTCTATCTCGCTTCGACCTTGGTGATGACCATTGCCGAACTCACTGGCAATGAATGGAGTGGGAACCTGATAGTGACGGCACTGCTGCTTGCGGCTATCGCCGTGGTTGTGGCCATGCGCAAGACGCTCATCGTTAATCCCATAACACGCTTCCTGACCAAACTGCTGCTTAATCCTGACGACAATGAATGAAATCTTACCCCAGGCAACACAGCCTGCCATGCCAGCCGACACGGCTGAATGGCAGGGCATGACCCTTGATGAGCTGCGCTTGAGGCGCACAATGGCACTGGTCAAACGCGAGGTGGGTCGTGAACGCATGAGCCACTTGGTCGACGGCACGCGCGAGCGTGTGGCCACGGGAGGCGTGCGCGGACTGTTATTCGACAACAACACGGTGGCCGGCCTCAAGACGGCCGACTATGTGTTGCTGGGTTGGCGGGCAACGCGTATGCTCATGAAACTGTGGCGAAAATGGCGATGACCGCAACCAGATTGCCCCGCACGAAACGCCTCACCGCACTGTTGATGATGCTGGCGGCTTTCGTTGCCGGCCAGGCGTGTACGTCGGCCGTTGTGAGCGGCCGCCTCACTGTGGACGGCCGACCGTTGTTGTGGAAACACCGCGACACCGGTTGTCAGGACAACCGCGTTGAGCGTCACCCGGCGCACGACGGGCTGCTGGAGTTTGTGGCCCTGTTCGATGCCCGCGACACTCGCGACACCGCAGCCTGGACTGGCTTCAACGAGCGCGGATTCGCAATCATGAACACGGCCTCCTACAATCTCAACCACGATACGGTTTCCGCAAGGGATATGGACCGCGAGGGCGTGGTGATGCGCTACGCACTCGAACGCTGCACCACAGTAGACGACTTTGAACGATTGCTCAACCAGCTGCCCAAGCCCCTTGGTGTGGAAACCAATTTCGGTGTCATCGACGCTCAGGGTCATGGAGCATATTTTGAAACAGGCAACTACAGCTACGTGAAATATGACCTTGCCGATGAGCCATCGGGCATCCTCACGCGCACCAACTATTCGCTCAGCGGCCGTCCCGACGAAGGCGGCGGCTACATTCGCCACGAGAACGAAAAGCAGCTGCTTGCCCCTTACATCGAGGCTCGCAACATCACGCCAGCCGTGTTCACCGAAGTGATTTCGCGCACATTTTTCCATAGCCTTCAAGGTCAGGACTTCACCCACAGCGAGCGCTGGGTGGTTGACCAGGACTATATACCCCGCGCCATCAGCACGGCCTCGGTGGTGGTCGAGGGGGTTCTCCCGGGCGAGAATCCGCGGTTGACCACAATGTGGATTGCCCTGGGCTACCCGCCTTGTGCCGAAACGTTTGCCTGCTGGGTGGGCGATGGCGGAGTGCCACTTGAGCTCACAGGCACCACGGCCAACCATTGTGCCGTGCAGTGCGATCGCGTCAACAAGCGCGAGGCCGAAGTGTTTCACAACCGACGTGGCAACGGCAAGCTCTACATCGATATGTCAAAGCTCTACAACAGCCAGGGAACCGGCTACTGCCAGACCCTGGTGCCACGCAACATGGAGGCTTACCGCCAAGGGGCCGCCGAGCGCGAACGACGAAGGGCTTTGCTGAACAAATGATAGTTCACAGTTCATATTCCTCATTCTTTTAACTATCCATAACCGTGAAGAAAATAATGCTTGTTTTCGGGACACGTCCCGAAGCCATCAAAATGGCACCAGTGGTCAAGGAACTGGAGAAGCACCCAGGCGAGTTTGAGACCATCGTGTGCGTCACCGGGCAGCACCGCCAAATGCTGGACCAGGTGCTGGAGATTTTCGGCATCCAGCCCAACTACGACCTCGACATCATGCGGCCTGGGCAGGACCTGTACGACATCACAAGCCGGGTGCTGCTGGGCATGCGCGACGTGTTGCAGCGCGTCAAGCCCGATGTGGTGCTCGTCCATGGCGACACCACGACCAGCACGGCAGCCGCACTCGCCGCTTTCTACCAGCAGATTCCTGTGGGCCACGTCGAAGCCGGCCTGCGCACCCACAACATCTACAGCCCCTGGCCCGAGGAGATGAACCGCCAGATTACCGGACGCATAGCCACCTATAACTTTGCCCCCACGCCGCTCAGCCGCCAAAACCTGCTCGATGAGCACACCCCCGACAACCAGATTCTGGTCACCGGCAACACGGTCATCGACGCGCTTTACTGGGTGGTGGATAAAATCAAGAGCAAGGCATCGCTGGGAGCCGAGCTGGCCGAGGCACTGCTCGAAAGCGGTTACGATGTGAGCCGCCTTGCCGATGGCAAGCGCCGCATGGTCCTCATTACCGGCCACCGCCGCGAGAACTTCGGCGGTGGATTCCAGAACATCTGCCGCGCCATCAAGACGCTCAGCGAGCGGTATCCCGATGTGGACTTCGTCTATCCCATGCACCTCAACCCCAATGTGCGCAAGCCCATACACGACCTCTTTGGCCAAGACCTCACGGCAGTGGGCAACCTTTTCTTCATCGAGCCGTTGGAATACCTGCGCTTCGTATTCCTGATGGAAAAGGCCGATGTGGTGCTCACCGACAGTGGCGGCATCCAGGAGGAGGCCCCGGGCTTGGGCAAGCCTGTGCTGGTGATGCGCGACACCACCGAGCGGCCCGAGGCGCTTGATGCCGGAACCGTGAAGCTCGTGGGCACCGACTACGACAAAATCGTGGGTGAGGTGTCGCTGCTGCTCGACGACGAGCAGGCCTACCACCAAATGAGCCACGCTGTGAACCCTTACGGCGACGGACACGCCAGCGAGCGCATCGCAAAGCACTTAATGTGATAATCAAATGAAACCGAAAATATTAGTCACTGGCGGAACCGGCTTCATCGGTTCGCACACCACTGTTGAGCTGCAACAGGCAGGCTACGACGTGGTGATTATTGACAACCTCAGCAACAGCAAGCGCGAGGTGGTTGATGGCATTGAGCACATCACCGGCACGCGGCCGGCGTTTGTCGAGGGCGACTGCACCGATATGCCCACCTTGCGTCGCTTGTTTGAGGATTATCCGGGCATCAAGGGCATCATCAATTTTGCCGCCAGCAAGGCCGTGGGCGAGAGTGTGCAGAAACCCATTCTGTACTACCGCAACAACCTGAACATCTTGCTCAACCTGCTCGACCTGATGCCTGAGTACGGTGTGGAGGCATTTGTGTTTTCCTCATCGTGCACCGTCTATGGCGAGCCCGACCAAAACCCCATCACCGAGGCGGCCCCCATCAAAAAAGCCACCTCGCCATATGGGGCCACCAAGCAAATCAGCGAGGGCATCATTGCCGACGTCATTCGCAGCGGCAGTCCCATCAAGGCTGTCCTGTTGCGCTATTTCAACCCTATCGGAGCGCACCCCAGTGCCGAAATTGGCGAGCTGCCCAACGGCGTGCCGCAAAATTTGGTGCCTTTCCTCACCCAGACGGCTATCGGCATTCGCAAAGAGCTGAGCATCTTCGGCAACGACTACAGCACTCCCGACGGCACGTGCATCCGCGATTTCATCTATGTTGTCGATTTGGCCCAGGCGCACGTCAAGGCCCTCGACCGTATGCTCAGCGGTGATAACGCCGAGCCACTCGAGGTGTTCAACATCGGCACCGGCCAGGGACTTTCGGTGCTCCAGTTGGTCAATGCTTTTGAGCAGGCCACCGGCGTGAAGGTGCCGCATCGTTTCGCCCCGCGGCGTGAGGGCGACATCGAGCAAATCTGGGCCGACCCGGCACGCGCCAATCAGGTGCTTGGCTGGCATGCCCAAACCGACATACTCGACGTCATGCGCAGCGCATGGCGCTGGCAGCAACGACTGGCCGACGGATAATGCGCAACAAGCAATCTCGCAACGCCGGTTCTTGCCGCTGAAACCCTAATATCTAACATCTGTTATATAGCTTTTTTCATGTCCGAGGAACAACGACTGAAAATCATCGAGGACATCGTGGCCATGCTGCGCACGGTGTTCGACCCCGAAATACCCGTCGATGTCTATAGCCTGGGGCTGGTCTACGGCATCGATGTCACCGACGATGGCGTGGCAAACATCGACATGACCCTCACGGCTCCCAACTGCCCCGCTGCCGACTACATCTTTGAGGACATCCGCCAAAAGGTGGAGAGTGTCGAGGGCATCACCACAGCCAATGTCAAGCTCGTCTTTGAGCCTGAATGGGACGTGCGCATGATGAGCGACGAGGCCAAGCTCGAGCTCGGTATGCTTTGAAATGATTTAAGAACCAAGAACCAAGCTCTTCCTCCATCACACCTACAGCCTTGTCCAAGCACTATTTCATCAGCGACCTTCACCTGGGTGCGGCCTACATAACCCACCCACGTGCGCATGAGCAGCGCGTGACACAATTCCTCGATGCCGTGAAACGCGATGCGGCTTCGCTGTGGCTGCTTGGTGATGTGCTCGACTATTGGTTTGAGTACCGCAATGTGGTGCCGCGAGGCCATGTGCGCTTTTTTGGCAAGCTCGCCGAACTTGCCGATTCAGGCATCGAAATCCACTGGTTCACGGGCAACCACGATGTGTGGCTGCGCGATTACTTGCGCGATGAGATTGGCCTCACGGTTCATCACTCATCCACTACTGTCGACCTTGATGGGCACCGCATCTTCCTTGCCCATGGCGATGATGTGGGTCGCCAGCCAACCATGTACCGCTTCACCCGCTGGTGTTTCCACAATCCCGTGTGCCAGTGGCTCTATGCCGCCATTCATCCACGGTGGGCCACCGCAGTGGCAACGGGGTGGTCGGCCAGCAACCGCACCCGGCGCAAACCGGCCCGCAAGCGGCCACCAACGGGCAATGCTTTTGCCCGACTTCTTGAGTTTGCCGAGGCGCACCACCGGCAGTGTCCTGATGTCGACACTTTCATCTTTGGCCACTTGCATATGGCACGTCTTGAAACCATCGCCAGCGGACAAGCCCAGCTTGTGTGTCTTGGTGAATGGCTCAATCAAGACACCTATGCCGTTCTCGACAACGGCGTTCTTGAGCTCAACCATTTCACATCCTGAACCCGTTTGCTGGCAAATGTGGCCTTGTGTTACGCAAGGACACGTGCCGCAAGCTCACGGGCAAGGTTGCTGGCGGCCTCCAAGTCGCTCGTGGCTGGGGCTTGCTTGAACTCCACGGGGTCGAGCAGGTCGATTTTCAGCCCCTCAAGGGCGGCCGCCATCTTCTTGGTCACGCCCGGGCTCCAAGTGTAGTTGCCGAACAGCCCCACCGTGCGGTGCTGTATGCCGTCCATCTTGAGCGTGCCGAGCAGCTGCGCCACGCGAGGATGAATCTCGGTGTTGTAGGTGTTTCCGCCAATCACCAGGCCGTTGAAACGACCAATATTCATCAGCACGTACGAAAGGTTGCTCACGTTCAAGTCTTGCAGCAACACGTTCTTCACCCCATTGGATGCCAGCTCGCTGGCGATGTGCTCGGCCATGAGTGTGACATTGCCGTGCATCGAGGCGTAGGCAATCACCACGCCGGGCTGGGCCTGCCAGTCGGCAAGGGCGGCATAGGTGGCCACAACGCGACTAAGTTCATCATGCCACACCGGGCCGTGGGTGGAACAGATGTAGTCAAGTTCCACACCTTCAAGTTTCTTGAGCGCGTTTTTCACCGGAACGCCGTATTTGGCAACAATCGACCCGTAGTAGCGGTACATCTCGTTCCAATACATTCCCGTGTTCATGTCGCGGTCGACCACAGCACCGTTCAGTGCGCCAAAGCAGCCAAATGCGTCGCCACTGAAGAGCACTTTGTCCTCTACGCAACGCGTCATCATGGTTTCGGGCCAGTGCAACATGGGGGTGAGGTGGAACTGGAGTGTCTTGCCGCCCAAGTCGATGGTGTCGCCGTCGGCCACTGTGGTCACTTCTTGCAGGCCGTAGTAGCCCGTGAGCATGGCTGCCGTCTTGGCATTGCCCACGATGGCGGCTTGCGGGTGACACAGGTGTATGTGCGGCAGTGCGCTGGAGTGGTCTTGCTCAACATGGTTGACGATGATATAGTCGAGTGCGCGCCCACGCAGCACGCCCTGCACTTTTGCCTCCAGCTCGGCGGCATGAGCGGCATCTACCGTGTCGATGAGCGCAGTGCGCTCGGTGCCAAGCACAACGTAGGCATTGTAGGACACGCCAAGTGGTACAATCCACAGGCCTTCAAACAAATCGGTGGTGCGGTCGTTGACACCCACATAGTGCACGCCGCCGGTGATTTCGTTAATGTTCATTGTTGTTGAGAGTTATGTGAATTTAGTTCATGCGGTTTCTGTAGTCGTCGTAGGTGAACTCGCGCATCACCACCTCGGCACCATCGAGTCGCTTGAGTACCAGGGCTGGGTGGTCGATGCCGTTAAACATATTGGTCTTGACGGTGGTGTAGTGGTTCATGTCCTCAAAGGTGAGCCGCTCGCCGGGCTGCAACTCATGGTCGAAGCTCCAGTCGCCCACATAGTCACCGCTCATGCACGAGTTTCCGCCAATGCGGTAGGTTGGCTTGGTGCTGTCAACCACGTCAAGGGCTTGCGTGATGCGGGGCTTGTAGGGCATCTCAAGGCAGTCGGGCATGTGGCAGGCAAACGACACATCGACGATCGCCGTGCGCACGCCGCTGTTTTCAACCACATCTATAACACTGGCTTCTAAATCGCCTGTTTGCCAGAAAAATGCGCTTCCAGGCTCAAGTATCACTCGAAGGTTTTGAAACTCGGCTCTGAAGTTCTTGATCAGGCCAACCAGGTGTTCTGTGTCGTAGCCCTCGCGGGTCATCAGGTGCCCGCCGCCCATGTTGATCCACCGCAATGCTGGCAGCCACTGGCCGAACTGCCGCTTCACCGCATCGAGCACCGCAGCCAAGTCGTGTGATGTGCTCTCGCACAAGGCGTGGAAATGGAAGCCGTCTATTCCCTCGGGCAGCGCGGTGAGCGCATCGGCGGTGACCCCGAAACGCGAACCCGGACAGCAAGGGTTGTAAATGTCGGTTTCCACTACCGAACACATTGGGTTGATGCGCAGTCCGCAGCTCACGGTGCGATGGGGGTTTGCGGCATTGAAAGCGTTCACTCGCGGCTTGAAGCGGTTGTACTGCGCCACCGAGTTGAACGTGATGTGTGAGCTGCCCTGCAAAAAGCGGTCGATGGTCTCCTCGGTGTATGCCGGGCAGTAGGTGTGGGCAAGGCAACCCAGCTCTTCGTTTGCCAGGCGCATCTCGTTGAGCGAGCTGGCGGTGGAGCAAATGCCGTATTCCTCGTAGATGGGAAACGTGCGCCACAAGGCGTTGGCCTTGAACGCCATGATGATTTTTGCGCCACTGTCGCGTGCCACGCGCAATATCAGGTTCAGGTTGCGCCGCAACCGTTCCTCATAGATTATATAATAAGGAGTGTTCATGATTGTGAATTTTGGCGCGAAATTACAAAAAAACGTCTAATTAGCCAAATAATCAAGATGGGTTCTATAAATTGCTCGAGTCGTCTTGGGGTTGCATAAATCAGGCTGAGCCTTATCAAGATTCAAGCAAGCTTTCGGCTTGCACTGATTTATCTAACCCAAAGTTGTCCAAAACATTCATCACATTTTTGCAATTTATAGAACCCACCTCAAAAGTTGCGATAGCCTTGCTGCACCACGCGCAGTCGCAGGGTGGGGGAAAGGTTGTTTATGAACGTGTTTAACTCGTTGGCTGTGAGTGTCTCGAGCAGTTCGCGATAGCCGGTGTGCCGGTCAAAGCCCAATGCGCGATCGCGCAGCACATCGATCCAATAGGCGTTGGTGCGCTGGTCGGTGTCGAGTTGCTGGAGCAGCTGCCGGCGGATGTGTTCGAGCAAATCGTTGCTGGATCCGTAGCTCATCACAAGGTCAAACACCTTCGCCATCTCACCCAGGATGGTCTGTGTGAGTTCGGGCTGCGTGTCGAATTGAGTGACGAGTATCCATTTACCGCTTTGCCATGCCGCGGCGCCATGTGCCTCGACACAGTAGGTGGCTTGCAGGTTCTCGCGCAGGTGGGCATTGAGATACACGGCGAGCACTTGGCCGGTGATGTCGATGAGCGTGCTGTTGCGCAGCGATGGCTCCATAGCCCCCATCTGGCAGGCATAGATATTGGCCTTTGGCGACGGCATTGCCGTGAGGAACACATTGTCGATGTCGCCGGAGGGATAGGGGTCGCACGGCTTGGCTGCAGTGTCGTCAGGCCCGGTCGACCCGGCGGGCAGGCTGGCTATGTATCGCTCAATGAGCGGTTGCACGCTGTCGGTGTCGAGGTCCCCAACCAGGATAAAGGTGTAGTCCTGCGGTCTGGCCACACGCTGCCGGTAGAACGTGAGCGCGCTCTCGAAGTCGGCCTCGGCAATTTCGGCCTCGGTGAGTGCAAGGTAACGCGCCCGGTGGTTGTAGAGCGAGGCGGCCGTCGAATCGGCAAAGGCGGCTTCGGGTGTCCCGCCCGTCTGGTGGGCCATGGCGATGAGTTGCTTGCGCAGGTTGCGGTAGGCCGCAGTGTCGGGCTTCACATTCGTGAAGTAGAGGTGGTTGAGCTGAAGCAGCGTTTCCAATTCGCGTCGACGGCATTGCCCGCTTATCTCGTCGTGTGTCTCGCCTAATGAATAGACGATTGAGAGCGTTGTTCCGCTCAGCATCTTCCGCAATTCGGCTTCCGAGTGACTGCCGAGGGAGCTGTTTTCCACCACATTGTCGACAAGCCTGACCACACGGTCACATTCGCTGCCCAGTGCCGCGAATCCCCCGGGGCGTGTAGCGCAAAAGAGTACCTCGTCGGTTTGATGGGTGGTGGGCATCAGTTGCACCGTTGCCCCATTGCTGAGCTTGAGCGTGGTAATGCCCAGTGTGTCGCTGCGCTTGTCCACAATTCGTCCTGGCGTAAGCTCGGGTAGGGAAAGGGTAGTGGGCAGGGGGGTGTGGGTATGCTCATCGGGTGCGTCGGTGTTCAGATTGGCTGTTTGCGCAAAAACGCTCAGTGCTTGTTCTTTGGTGGGTAGCGTGGCCTTGTTGCTTGCTGTGAACACCACGCAGGCATTGGCGACTTCCAGCATTTGTCGCGCCATTTGGTTCGCATCGGCCACGGTGGCGGTGTCGAGCAAGTGGGTGACGGCAGCACACTCCTGCTTGATGCCGGGTATATAGCTGCCGTGCAGGAAATGGTCGATGTACTCCATCACATAGTCGCGGCTGGTGTGCTGTTCCATCTGGGCGCTCGACAGCTCGATGAATGCCATGTGATTGGCAACGGCGAGTTTCAGCTCGCTGCTGGTGAAGCCATGCTCCACCACGCGTCGCACCTCGGTGAGTGTTTCAGCAAGTGCGGGCATGGGGTCGAGGCTGGCGGTTGTGGCGGTGATGGCGATTGCCTGGGTGTGGCTCGCGGCCATAAACGAAGTTGTGGCGCAGTTGCTGGCGAGTATGTGCGACTGTGCGGCGTGGGCGCGGTCGTCGAGGCGTTGGGCAATCATTGTGGCCACGAGCTGTCGCAAGGTGTTGTCGCGCAACTCATCTGCGGTGTTGCGCTCTTGGCGGGTGCGCCCGGCAATCGGATAGAGCAGCCGAATGGTGGTGGCACCGGCTTCGGGGTCGGCATATCGTGCGCAATGAATGCCGGGGGCGAGGGTCACATCCACATTGGGGTCGGGGCAAGGCATGGCGGGTGCGGGCACCGAGGCAAACGTTTGCCGCACATGCTGTTCCATGACTTCGGTATCAAAGTCGCCCACAATCACGATGGCCTGCAGGTCGGGGCGGAACCACCGGCGGTAAAAGGCTGTCAGGCGTTTTTGGTCGGCTTGTTCTATGGTGGCTGTCTGGCCGATGGGAGTGCGTGTGGCGTAGGGATTGTTGCCAAGCAGCTGCGGCAACACGGCATTAAACATTCGCGTTTGGTATTCATCGCGATGCCGGCGTTCCTCGGCTATGATCCATTTCTCTTTCTCGATGGCCTCGGGGTCGAGCGTGAGCCCTGTCGAGAGGTCGCTCAGGGCGAGCAGTGCCGAATCGAGCGTGGCCCAGTTGTCGGTGGGTACGTTTGAGAGCTGGTATTGGGTGTCGTCGTAGGACGTTGATGCGTTGATGTCGCTGCCGTAAGTCATTCCCGTCGAGGTGAGGTAGTTCACCATTGAGGTGGCAGGGTAGTGGGTGGTGCCGTTGAATGCCATGTGCTCAAGCAGGTGAGCGTACCCCTGTTCGTCGGCCGTTTCGACCACCGACCCCACGCGGTGCGCCATCCACATCTCGGCACGGCCTTGCGGATAGCTGTTGTGACGTATATAATAGGTTATGCCACACGGCAGCGTGCCCAGGCGCAGCTCTGGGTCGATGGGCAGCGCTTCGCCGCCACAGGCCACTGCCGTCAATAACGCCGACAGGAGCAAGACGATTGCGTGATGTGTTCTCATATTCAATTATAACGCTGTTGTGGGCATAATATTATCGTACAGAAACGGGCGAGGTGTTCACCTCGCCCGGGAAAAGCAGTTTCTTGATGTCGGTGTCCAGTGCTCGCGTCACTTGTTCACCTGGAAACGGTTGAAACCGTCCTTGAGGTGAGCCACCACCTGGTTGGCGGCGGCCAGGCCGGCGTTGATGTTGGCCTCTGCGGTCTGCGCACCCATCTTCTTGGGTGTGAAGAACACGCGGTCGGGATATTTCTCCTCGAGTTCGGCGGCGTTGTCGGGCTTTACATCGGCCACGTAGCGCACGTCGGTGCGTGCGGCAAGGGCGGCGGCAAGGCCGTCCTCGTCGATGACCTCCTTGCGGGCGGCGTTGATGAGCACGCCGTTCTTGGGCAGCAGCGTGATCAGGGCCTCGTTCACCGAGCGGCGGGTCTCGTCGGTGGCGGGAATGTGCAGGCTCACATACTGGTTGTTGCGGTACAGATCCTCGAGGTTGTGCACGGGGGTGATGCCATCGGCTTCCATGACCTCGTCCTTCACCCAGGGGTCAAGGGCGCTCACTTTCATGCCAAAGCCCTTGGCAATGCGTGCCACGTTGCGGCCCACGGCGCCGTAAGCGTGAATGCCCAGCGTCTCGCCGAGCAGCTCGGTGCCCGACGTGCCGTTGTAGCGGTTGCGAATCAGCGTCACCACCATGCCCATCACCAGCTCGGCAACGGCGTTGGCGTTCTGCCCCGGCGTGTTCATCACGCACACGCCATGTGCGGTGGCCTCGGCCAGGTCGATGTTGTCGTAGCCGGCCCCGGCGCGAACCACCACCTTGAGCTGCTTGGCGGCGTCAAACACTTCCTTGTCCACCTTGTCGCTGCGCACAATCAGTCCGGCGGCATCGGCCACGGCGGCAATCATGTCGGCCTTGGTGCCTTTCTCGACCAGCACCAGCTCATGGCCGGCGGCTTCAATCACTTCCTTAATGCCCTGCACGGCCACGGGGGCAAAGGGCTTCTCGGTTGCAACTAAGATTTTCATTGCTTGTATTGGTGTTTGTGATAGGGTTATAGAAATATGTGGTTTCTACGGTGCCTATCAAAATGGTTTTACTTGTTCTCGAACTCCTTCATGGCTGCGGTAAGCACCTTCACGCTCTCGAGGGGCAGGGCGTTGTAGAGCGAGGCACGGAAACCGCCCACGCTGCGATGACCCTTGATGCCAACAATGCCCTTGCTGGTTGCGAACTCCAGGAAGTCCTTCTCGAGCTCCTTGTACTCGGGCTTCATCACGAAGCACACGTTCATGATCGAGCGGTCCTCGGCCTTGACGGTGCCGACAAACATCTTGCTCGAGTCGATGGCGTCGTAGAGCACGGCAGCCTTCTCCTCGTCGATGCGTTGCAGCTCTTTCACACCACCCAGCTCCTTGTACCACTTGAGGGTCTGCAAGGCAGCGTAAACCGGGAACACCGGCGGGGTGTTGAACATCGAGCCCTTCTCCACGTGGGTCTTGTAGTTAAGCATCGTGGGCAGCACGCGCACGCCTTCCATACGGCCAAGCACTTCCTCCTTGATGATGATGAAGGTCACGCCTGCGGGGGCGATGTTCTTTTGGGCGCCGCCGTAAATCAGGTCATACTTGCTCACGTCGACGGGGCGCGAGAAGATGTCGCTCGACATGTCGGCAACCAAGCGCACGGGCACGTCATAGTCCTCGCGAATCTCGGTGCCGTAGATGGTGTTGTTGGTGGTGATGTGGAAGTAGTCCACGTCGGCGGGCACGGTGTAGCCCTTGGGAATATAGGTGTAGTTATCCTCCTTCGACGACCCCACCACGCACACCTCGCCGAACAGCTTGGCCTCCTTGATGGCCTTGTTGGCCCAGGTGCCCGTGTCGAGGTAGGCGGCCTTGGTCTTGAGCAGGTTCATGGGCACCATGCAGAACTGGGTGCTGGCACCGCCACCCAAGAAAATGACGCGGTATCCGGCGGGGATGTCGAGCAGTTCCTTGAACAGCTGCTCGGCCTCGTCCATGACGGCGGTGAACTCCTTGCTGCGGTGCGAAATCTCGAGAATCGACAAGCCGGTGCCGGCAAAGTCGCGGATGGCATCAACGCAGTGGTCGATGGTGTACTGGCTCAGGATCGACGGTCCTGCATAGAAATTGTGCTTCTTCATTTTTACAGTTAGTTTTATAGATGTGATTAGAAGTTATCAGTTATTCCTCGTGCGGAAGCGCGCTCCCGACGATTGCACCGCAAAGTTACGGCAAATTTATGAGATGTGGAAAAAAAAGTAAAGACATTTTTCGGCCACCCGGTTTCGGCAAAGTGGCAATTTGCTTGCAAAATTCCGATTTTTGGACGCCGTGACACAAACCGGCCGGTCGTGGTGGCGACAATGCGCGCAAAATGGCAGAATGTGCAGTAATTTGCAATTTCAAAATTAATTCGTTTCTCCTGCTCATTTTTGAAAAAAACGAAAATCACGAAAAAAAACGGCGCGAAAATTCGGCCACGTTAAAAATTCGCCTTATATTTGTCACGTCAAATCAAAGCGACAAATCTTTACTTAATAAAGGTAAAATAATTAATTGACTTTTTAAGACATTTTATCATGAACGTTGAAAAAATTATGGCCAACCTGGAGGCCAAGCATCCCGGTGAGTCCGAGTATCTGCAGGCTGTGCGTGAGGTTCTCGAGTCGGTGGAAGAGGTTTACAACCAACACCCGGAGTTTGAGAAAGCCAAGATTATCGAGCGCATGGTTGAGCCCGAGCGCATCTTCACTTTCCGTGTGACCTGGATCGACGACAAGGGCGAGGTGCAGACCAATCTGGGCTATCGTGTGCAGTTCAACAGCGCCATTGGCCCGTACAAGGGTGGCTTGCGCTTCCACAAGGCTGTCACGCCCTCGATGCTGAAGTTCCTCGGTTTTGAGCAGACTTTCAAGAACGCCCTCACCACGCTGCCCATGGGCGGTGGCAAGGGTGGCTCCGACTTCGACCCCGTTGGCAAGAGCGATGCCGAGATCATGCGTTTCTGCCAGGCTTTCATGCTTGAGCTTCGCCACAACATTGGCCCCGACCAGGACATTCCCGCTGGTGATGTGGGCGTTGGTGGCCGCGAGATTGGCTTCCTCAACGGTATGTATCAGAAGCTTGCCCGCCAGTACCACACCGGAGTGCTCACCGGCAAGGGCGAGACCTGGGGCGGCTCCATCCTGCGTCCCGAGGCCACTGGTTTCGGCGCTCTCTACTTCACCCAGCACCTGCTGCACAAGGCTGGCAAGGACATCAAGGGCTTGAAGGTTGCCCTCTCGGGCTTTGGCAACGTGGCCTGGGGTGCCGCTACCAAGGCCAAGGAGCTTGGCGCAAAGGTTGTGGCTATTTCCGGCCCCGACGGCGTGTGCGAGATTCCCGCCGGCATCACCGACGAGATGATCGACTACATGCTTGAGATGCGCGCCTCCAACCGCAACAAGGTTGAGGACATGGCCACCAAGTTCCCCGAGCTGGCCAAGTTCACTCCGGGCAAGAAGGCTTGGAGCATCCCCTGCGACATCGCTCTGCCCTGCGCATTCCAGAACGAGCTCAGCGAGGACGATGCCAAGGAGCTCAAGGCTAACGGCTGCTGGTGCTGCTGCGAGGTCTCGAACATGGGCTGCCAGCCCGGCGCCATCCACTTCTTCCAGAAGAACGGCGTCTACTTCGCTCCCGGCAAGGCCGTGAACGCTGGTGGTGTGGCCACCTCGGGCCTTGAGATGACCCAGAACGCCGCTCACCTGAGCTGGTCGGCCAAGGAGGTTGACGACAAGCTGCACTGGATTATGGAGAACATCCACGAGCAGTGCGTGAAGTTCGGCACGCAGCCCGACGGCACCATCGACTACGTGAAGGGCGCCAATATCGCCGGCTTCATGAAGGTTGCCCAGGCTATGCTTGAGCAGGGCGTGATTTGATAAGCAACACACAAGAGTAACCAAAATCTGATTGCTTAACTATTTCCATAGTCAGGCGGCCGCTGTGAAATCGGCCGCCTGCCGTTTTTTAAGTTTTACAAACCATGTCAAAGCTGAAACTTACCGATGAATGGTGGACAGCCCCGGCGCAGAGCGACAGCGGTCGGCTCATCATGGTCACCGGCCGCCGCAATATGGAGCCGGCCATGGCCACAGGGCACTACAACGTCAGGATGGAAATCACATGGCGATATGGAGGCGAAGATGCGGGTATGCCGCCCGATGCCACCGCACGCACCATGGAGCAGGTAACCACGGCATTGGCCGACGAGTTCCGGCGCGACCACGTGGCCATCCTCACGGGCATCTACACCGGGGCAGGCGAGCGCAACTGGGTGTTCTATGTGCGAAGCCTCTACATCTTCCAGCGAAAAATCAACGAAATTCTCGCCCCCTTTGAGCAACTCCCCCTGGAGTTCTACGCCGAGGAAGACCCCGACTGGGAGGAATACCGCGAAATGCGCGAGACCGAAATTCCCGACGAGGAATGAGTGTACGCAAGGTGAAACACAGGCCGCAGCTTGCCGCCCGCACGCAAGATGTAACCGCAGGCCGCAGTTTGCCGCCCGCACGCATGGTGAAACACAGGCCGCAGCTTGCCGACCTCACGTAAGGTGTAACCGCAGGCCGTAGGTCTGCATGAGGCCGACGGTCTCAAAATGAATGAAACCCCACGGCGCATACATCGAAGATGTGTGTGGCGTGGGGATAGCAACGCCTCCAGCGGCGGGGCCTCGAAGAGGGCCAACTACGGTATGTGCGCCGCCCCGCCCGGCTAACGCACAACCGAGCCGACACAGAAACATTATTATCTTTTCTTTTTGCCAAATAAGGCCGAAACTATCATACTGCCAAGCTTTCTTTCCAATCCAGCTTTTGAAGTCGGTATTCCAGTCTTACGAGCAAGTTGCTGCCGAGCTTGCGTTAAGCCAAGTACTCGTTTCCATGAGAAAGTGATACCAGGTATTCTCATTGTTGGTTATTTTCAGAACTATTAGATTTTATATATAGTGAAGGGTTCGCTTTTATTTTTTCAAGTTCTTCTGCTCGCCACGCATCTATGGCGGTTTGTAGAAGTTCGGCTTGAGCTTTTGCAATCCTTTCCATGAGTTCCTTATTCGCAAGAATCTCAGCATTTAGCCTTTCTTGATTCTTTTGAGTGGAGATTTGAACTTCCGTATTAACATCATCGTTAATGTCTGAAATTTGTTTTTGCGATAACACTCTAACGCGATGTTTCTCAGCATTCAACAGATCATCGTATGGCCCGTCTTCCATCATCATTTTAAAGAAAGTAGGAGCTGTTTCAATGATGATAAATAGAAGCATTATGAACCATGATGCAACATATGTTGATGTGTCATCTTCTTCCAGTTCATGAAACGCTTTTAATCTCGCTTGGAATCCACCATATTGTTCATCTATAAGTTTGTTGTAAGACTCATTATCATTCATGTTGGCCTTAGCAACATCAATCTGCTCTTGAATATTTTTAATCAGTTCGTCCTTTTGTTTTTGAGAGTGGTCTATCGCTTTTTGATAATCCTTGCTTACTGCTCCCAATTCACCTTGGAGTTGCAGTACCTCGGAGTTTAATTTATTTCTTATTGCAGACTTCGCATTAATTTGCTTTGTAAGGTTGGCATAATTATTGGATGTTGGATTATAGTGAGAACGTTGATGCCTTAGTGATGCTATGTCGCTTATCGTTATATTTAATTCTGCTTGTTTAGATGTCAATTGATTTTGCAATTCTTTAGCTTGCCCAGTTAATGCAATGCCTTGAGGAAGATTATCAGCCTTATCTCTAATCTCCTCTTGTACTTGCATTAAAGAATCCAATCTTTCTCGGTCACGAGCAATGTATTCATCTTTTGCCTTTTTTCGATCTTCTTCAATTTTAACGGTTATCTCACTCTCATATATTTTAAGTTCCAATGGTGTTGAGATTACGATACCAAGAAAAATAGCCATTATTATTCTAGGCAATCCTGATTTTATTTCTCCCCATGAAATAGAGTGTTTTCCATCTGAATACATTGTATTTACAATAAATCTATCAAGGTTAAAAATGAGTAATCCCCAAAAAAGGCCGAACATGATAGAAGTTGGAACGCTCTTAAACACGAAGAATAGTGCATATCCTCCAGAGAGCATTGCCATAAGCGCAGTGAATAGAATTGTACCTCCGATACCTGCATATTTGGCATAATCTCCAGGGCATTGTCTCAAGACTTTCTTGTTCACTCCAGCGCATGTCCAGAGAAACTCATTAATCAAACTACACCTTTCTATGATTTCATTTTGTTGAATATTTGTATTCTCGGAACGCATATCTTATTGTTTTATGAAATTATATAATTTACTGATTGTTCTTTTAAAACCAGATATAGGTCGAGGCATAATAAGTTCTACCTTTAAACCTAAATCCGTTAATGATGATACTTTGGGAATAACTGTTTTAATAAAGCCAAGATTAATAGTTGGGAATCTCACCCCAACATTATATCTTGGTTGCTTGATAGACAAAGATAAATTTGAAATCATATTCGGTGCCGGTACGAGCAATGACTTAACCTGCGGAATTGGTAGTAATCGGATATCTATCCGCTTCTCTTTTATGCCGAATTCATCCTCGGCCCTTAACACATAAGTTATTGCTTGTGATGGCTCGACTATCCTATCACCAACGTTTGAAACCTTCTCATCGTCAAGCCAAACTTGTTTTGCATTTTTCACTGCCCATGACAAAACAACTGGGATAGAAGGAAAAATGTAATACTTGTCTGCATTAAAAGTTATTTCACATTCATCAAAAACCTCTATTGTTAGTTGCTTTTTAATTACTTGACCATAACTTAACTGAACAATTAGTTCATAAGTTGTAGTTTCATCTAATGTGGTTTTAATGGAACCTGTGTTCTGACAAACTTGTGGATCCCCTTTGCCAACTTTTGTTATAGATATTTCTGCCTCGAAAGGAATACTCCATGATACTTCAATTTGTTGTGAATTTCGAATGGCTTTAGTAGCGCTTGATTTGAACTGAATTTTCTTCTCTTCAAGAAGAATTTCGAATGGTTTTAACTTGTTGGTGTCATCTAATTTGATGTACTCTTCTAAAATATCACAAAGCAATGGCAGTTCCCCACTAAATTGTTTAATCTTTTGAAATACTGCTGATTGCTGTAAATTTAGATAATCGCTATTTGTAAGTAATAGCGCATATTCGTCGTCTTTTGATATATCCCACAACGAAAAATCCTCTGCAAAAGATAGAATTGACAGGTATATCACCAATTCTGCAAAATAGTCATCTTTCTTAGAGGAATAAAGATCCTTTTTTTTGTTTGGATGTTGATAGCCGTCATATCCAGTTGTAGTTTGCACAAAAATAGATTGCAGAGATTGCGTATAGAAATTGTCGTAATCAATTAATGAGATGCTTCCATCTGCTTTAACAATGATATTATCATGTTGCAAATCTCCATGTGCAAAGTTCGCAATATGCAGGCTTTTGAATACTTGTAATAGATTGCCGGCCAAATGTCTTAGTTGTTGTTGTTTGTCGATTTCAGAATTAGCAGATGATAGAACTTGTTCGATGTGTTTTTTTAATGGCAAGCCATCAATCCAATCCATCAATACAATATCAACATATTCTGTGCCTACTTGCAGACCGTTTTCAATGTATTCAACATTTGACAGAAAAGGCAACTTTGCATTGGCAATATCATCGCTAATCAGACGATATCTTTCTTTTATGTTGGATATTTCGGTGTGCCATACGCGCAATGCTTTGCGATCTTTTCCTTTTTTTATTGGGAATACAATGCAGAATCCACCTGAATAGTGATTTGGACCTAATATGCCCGTTTCCGCCTTATATCCTTTTAATTGTGAGGCAATAAAAGACGATGAGTTTTCGACTGCGTTGCTTATTTGTGTTTTATTGGGTAATGGCATAACTAATTTTGCGAATAGCGTTTGCGTGCTTCATCTTCATCAAAATCAAGCTTGATTGTTTGTGCAGTGTATTTATGGCGTTTATCTCTTGACTCGCCTAATGATTCAATAAAATCATCATCCAGAATAATGGAATCTTGTGGTTGATTAAGATATTTTTCATCAGGGAATATGCTCACTAAATTGTTGCAATTAGGTTGATTCAGTACATCAATAAGCGAATCAACTGTATTCTTCAACTCACTGTTGTTTGAATTTTTTAGTTTGGCAAACAATGCACTTTGAGTTGGGTTTTGCAAGTCTGTCTCTTTGAACAGAAGGCTATACTCGTCTCGAGGATTATCTTCATCATCAATAGGTTCCCAAAGAGAAAAATCTTCTGCGTACGCCAATAAAGATGCATAAATAATATATTCTGAAAAATAATCGTCTTTTTCAGAAGCGATTGCTTGTGTTCCTTTTCTACAAGGGTGTTGGTAACCTGCCAAACCAGATGTGACTTGAATTTCATCAGTAAATGTGGGAACATAAACAGAATCATAGTCAACCAATTTTAGTTCGTTTTGAGGTGTGATAAGTATATTTCCATGTTGCAAATCACCATGAGAAATATGATTTTCATGCAGAGTAATTACCATCTTCTTAAACTTTTCTGCAAGTTCATGAATAGCAGTTTTCTTTTGGCTGTCGCTTTGGCTACTTGTTATGATTTTATTGAGATATTCAATGAGATTATCTCCTGCTACCCAATCCATACGTATAGCATCAATTTGTGAGTTAGCATCATAGGCATCAGGAACATTCAGCGCATTCTCAACAAACTCGAACTCCACAAAGTATGGTATTTTAAGCGTTTGAAGGTAAGAGGCGATTTTCTTGATACGCTCTTTTATACCATCTATTTCTTGATGCCACACGCGGAAAGCATATTTCTTTCCATGTGAATTGATTAATGGATAAACCATGCAGAATCCACCACAGTACATTTCTGCACCCATGATGCCACTAATCGTATTGAACCCCGACAATTTAGGGTCTAATATATTTTCATTGGCTTCAACTGCATCACTGATTTGAGTTTTTGTAGGTAGTGCCATAGTTAATTTTTCATTTTGTCAAGTATCTTAATTGTTTGTTTGATATATCCTTTAATTTTGCGTCTAATCTTATTCAATTCTTTTTTGTATCTCCTTGGAATATCATTAATTTTTCGAATAATTGACCCCATCTTTTCTTCGTATTCTTGCATGGTTTGTGCTAGTTCTAATAATTCATTATTATCTATTTGAGTTTTGATTTCCGCATTATCAGTTTCCTTATCAATGGAAGGTATATTATCAGTCGTTTGAGCGTCATTATTGGACATAGATTCTTCTGTCTGCAGTGGTTGCGATTGCGTTGTTTCTTCCCCTGCCACTTTTGCCAATCTCTCTGCTTGTTGTTCTACAATAAAGGATTCTTCTTCTTTGATTAACTGAGTTATATCCATGTTGCATATTTCTTCGACCGATATGTTCTCACTATCATCTTGCATTACTCGAATAATCACAGCTGTGGTGTCATCATCTTTCATCTTTCCACTTGCTCGTTCTGTGTTAATTAGAGACTCAAAAGACTGTCTGTCGCGCAAATTAACAAGCGTATTGCGCTTGTCATCATTTGCATTTATAAACCAATCTGAAATGGCATCTGTTAGTAATATAAAATATGCAACTTCCGATATGTTTCCAGATTCTGAAGCAATCGTTCCATTGTTCTTACCATGTTCACTTGCGAAATATTCAGGAAAGTTGTCAAAGTCATGCCCATTTTGTGATGCAACTTTTGTGATGAGTTTATAATCTTTATCCAAGACAAACAAATAGCTATCACCTAATGCTTTGCAATGCCACTCTTTATTGTCAATAGATAAACCCACAAAGGTACATGCAGCAAAATCACATTTTTCTTTTGACATTTCAACCAAGAACTTTTCTTTGCTCGTTAGATTGGAGATTTTATTTGTTACTTCATCTTTCCAACTGGAGATTAGATCTGGTTCTCTAAGTAAAATAGTATCCTTTTCAAATTCAAATAGGCCGTGATCTTTAAAATCTTTAACAACTAATTCTGCCCACACTTCAGGGAAGAACGAAGCACCCACACCATCTGCAACAGCAAAACGATGCGTATTTTTATCTATGGCAAATCTATCCGCACATTGGGAATAGCTATCCCCAATGTGCGGCATAATAAATGCTGAATATTCAAGACGCATAAATCAGTGTTGAGATACTCCAGAACCAAATGTTACGAATCTTACCAAGGTGTCGCCTTTCGCATTTACAACAAATCCCTTTGAACCTGTCATAATGCCTTCAAAGCGTTGTGCTTTTGCTGCACGAATGAAATCTTCTGTCATTTCACTCGAAATGTCGAACAAAAACTCTCCTTCTGGTACACCTTTGAGGACTGATTTATTGGTCGGGAATTTAATTTCTACTTGGTCGCTTGAATCGTCCATGTGAATGTTAAATACAAGCACATTACCATCATCACGAGTTTGAATGTTCATGACCTCTTGAGCCTCTTGTGTAGCAGTGTTGACATTATCAGGATAACCATCTGTAATGTTGATGACAATGGGTGCTGGCACTTTGGCATCCTGTGTTTGGCGTTGTGAAAGCCATGTATTTATACATTTGTTTGCCATTGTGAATGCTTCTGCCATTGGTGTCATACCATAAGATTTGGGAGCGATGATGGTTGTGTTGTTTGTTTTACAGTTTTGCAAATCAGATACGAAATCTGCAATCCATCCCTCACGAATAATAGATACACCATTCTCATTACCATACCCAATAATGGTAACATACACACGGTTACGCACTTCTTTTCCGTTGATGCAACCTTTAAGAGTTTCAATCATTGCAGCGGTTATAGATTCTGCTGCTTTTTGCTCGTTCACGCCGCTCATTGAGCCTGATTGGTCAATCAAATAAATGATATGACCGGGAGTTTTAGTCCCCCATTGAATGTTTGCCATAATCCATTATACAAATATGTCTTAGGCTCCTCAAGACTTCGGTTTATATTTTATCAGTCAAGACACAAACACAGAACGTGGAGCCAAGTCTGTTGCTCGGTTCCACCGTTTAAAGGCCTTCGCATTGCCCAGTTTGTCGGAACGAGCAACGCCGAAAGCCCCACGTCGATGATATATCAGCCTAAATACATGACGACGTGCCATGACAAAGATTGAAATAATCATCCCAAAGGGGCGTTCCCGTTGCTTTAATTTTGACAAACTGAATAAAAGAATTTGCGAAGTTCTTAAACGGTCAAAACCAAAGCGCTACAGTAAACGCCTGTGCCAAAATTTCGGTCCCACCCTCTGCCTCTGCGTGCCCTACGAGCGGCAGCAGCACTTCGACGTGGGATGTGAAACAACCATCAATTGCGCTTCACGAGCGCGGCTGGGTTGTCTTCACGCTGCAAAGGTAAACACATTATTTGAATTGGCAATGCTTTTGCGAGGAAATTTGTGAAAATAATTGCAAAATGGTAATTATGCCGAATAATGTGGTGGTTTTGCCATTAACTGCGCGGACGAGGGCAATATCCATTCGGTTTGCTCGTTTTTATGTCATGATGAAGTCAGATGGATGGGCTTCTCGTATGGTCTTATATTTATAGGTATTGTAATCATTTTAAATTTAACAAACCATGAAGAGGAAAGTTTTTCGCGTGATTGGCTATGTGATAGCCGGGATGTTGGGGCTGTTTGTGCTGTGGCTGCTGCTTCCTGCGCAGCGGGTGTATATGCCTGTTGACAAGGCTACGAGCAGCGACTACAACAACATCTCGTTCTGGTACTACCCGTGGGGCGAGCAGCGTCACCACATCGGTATTGACATTTTTGCCCCCAAGGGGCGCGATGTGCATCCGGCCTGCGCCGGCGTGGTGATTCGGGCCGACGGCAAGTCGAAAATCGGCGGCAATGTGGTGTATGTGGTGGGCAGCGGCGGCCGCATCTATTATTATGCCCACCTGAACGAGATTCTTACTCACCCGGGGGCGATAGTGTCGCGCGACGATGTGATTGGCCGTGTGGGGCGCACCGGCAATGCGTCGCGTCCCGGTTGCCCGCCGCACCTGCATTTCACCATTTTCTCCTTAGTGCCGCAGTCGCACGACATCGAGGAGAGCGAGGCAAGCCTGAATGCCCGCGACCATGGCCGCCTGCGCTGGCTGGTGGACCCGGCAAAGGCCCTGAAGGAAAATAGCGAAAACAAATGAGGCGGCGCATCCGCCCTCAACAATCCGGCCAGGCAAGGGCTCGTACACACGCTTGCAAAGGGGCGACTTGGCAGCCCTGTTTGCGAGCGGAAACAAAAGATGACAATCTTTAACGACGATTTTTGCCGCTGTCTCGAAATAAATGAGTATTTTTGTGCGTTATTTTTGCGAACCAATCCTCGGATTGCCTATGAGATTTAATCGAAACACCTTGTCATTTGTGCTTGCTGCGGCGTTGGTGCTGTGCGGTTCGGCCATGGCCGGGGCGCAGACGATGCGCAACAGCAGCGGCAGCAGCATTGGCCGCGTGGAGAGCGACGGCAGGGTGTACAACAGCAGTGGCAGCTACCTGGGCCGCGTGGAGAGCGACGGCCGGGTGTACAACAGCAGTGGCAGCTACCTGGGTCGTGTGGAGAGCGACGGCAGGGTGTACAACAGTAGCGGCAGCTACCTGGGCCGTGTGGAGAGCGACGGCCGGGTGTACAACAGCAGTGGCAGCTACCTGGGCCGTGTGGAGAGAGACGGCCGGGTGTACAACAGCAGCGGCAGCTACTTGGGCGAGGCTCGAGGCGTCGATACGAGGAATACGGCCGTACTTTTTTTCTTTAAATTATTAATGTAATTTGCTTATGAATTTACGAAAGATAATCGCTTTGGCCGCAATGGCCATCCTGGCGCTGGGCGCCACTACCGCAACACACGCACAAAATGTGCAGTCGGCCAACAACTCGGCACGTATGCACAAAGACCTGCTGGCCCGCCAGCAGCGCATCAAAGACCAAATCAAGCTTGAAGAAACACAACAATATGCCGCCGACCTCTACGATGAGGTGGAGCCCGAGCCCGACATCTACACCGAGGGGTGGGAGAGTGGCCTGGTGAACCCGTACAAGGAGAGTGATGTGCCCATGACCAAGGTGCTCAACCTCAAGGGCTATGTGATGCCCATCGCCAGCACGCGTGTCACCTCGCACTATGGCTACCGCCCCCGTTTTGGCCGCAACCACAAGGGCGTGGACATTGGCTGCCCCATGGGCGACACGGTGCGTGCCGCCTTCAGCGGGCGTGTGCGCCTGACCAAGTTCGAGCGCAACGGCTTCGGCTTCTACGTCATCGTGCGCCACGAGAACGGCCTGGAAACCGTGTACGGCCACCTGTCGCGCTTCCTGTGTCAGCCCAATCAGTATGTGAAAGCCGGCCAGCCCATCGCGTTGAGCGGTTCCACTGGCCGCAGCACGGGGCCGCACCTGCATTTCGAGACCCGATTCATGGGCTACGCCATCAATCCCGAGGCCATCTTCGACTTTGAGAACCGCGTGACGCACACCGACACCTACACCTTTAACAAGAACACCTACACGCAGTCGCGCCGCTACGCTCCCAGCCGCCGTTACGCCGCCGCCAAGTCGGCCGACACGGGCGCGAAACCCAGCACGGGTGTGTCGAAGTCGAGCCGCGGCGGCAAGAGCGCCAAGGCCGGCAAGGGCAAGCACGAGAACTCGCAGCGCAGCACCTACAAGGTGCGCCGGGGCGACAACCTGGGCAAGATTGCCGCACGCAACGGCACCACCGTGGCGCAGCTCAAGAAGCTCAACGGCATCAAGGGCAACAACGTGCCCGCAGGCAAGGTGCTTCGCGTGAAGTGAGGCAAATGTGACCGACAAAAAATAGCGCATCAGCCATAATGTGGCGTGGTGCGCTATTTTTTTGTCGGTAATTAGAAAGAATGAGCGAGATAAGGTGGCAAACACATCTTACTGTTTTGTCATCGCCTGTCGGCGATAGAGGGCCGCAGTGCATTAGCTTCTTTCCATCTTCGCTTTCAGGAACTGTCCGGTGTGGCTTGCGGGGTTGGCTGCAATCTGCTCGGGGGTGCCGGTGGCCACCACGGTGCCGCCGGCATCGCCGCCCTCGGGGCCGAGGTCGATGATGTGGTCGGCACACTTGATCACGTCCATGTTGTGCTCAATCACCACCACGGTGTGGCCGCGGTCGATGAGCTGTCCCAGCGAACGAAGCAGCGTGTTGATGTCGTGGAAGTGCAGTCCGGTGGTGGGTTCGTCGAAGATGTAGATTGTGGGCGACTGATGCTCGCCGGCCAAGTAGTAGGCCAGCTTCACGCGCTGGTTCTCGCCCCCCGACAGTGTGGAGGAGCTCTGGCCGAGCTTGATGTAGCCCAGTCCCACATCTTGCAGGGGCTTGAGCCGCTTGATAATCCTGCCGGGTATGCCGCTGCGGCCTTTGCCGGCTTGCGCGGTGGTGTCGCATTCGGCACTGAAGAACTCAATGGCCTGGTTCACGGTCATGTCGAGGATGTCGCTAACTGATTTGCCGCGATAGAGCACGTCGAGTGCGTTGCGCGAGTAGCGCTTGCCGTGGCACGCCTCGCAGGGCAGGGTGATGTCGGCCATGAACTGCATCTCGATGGTGATGGTGCCCTCGCCCTTGCACTCCTCGCAGCGCCCGCCGGGGGTGTTGAACGAGAAGAAGCCTGGGCCGTAACCCATCTGCTTCGCAAGCTGCTGCTCGCTGAAGAGCTGGCGAATTTCGTCGAATGCTTTTAGATAGGTGGCGGGGTTGCTGCGCGAGCTCTTGCCGATGGGGTTTTGGTCCACCAGCTCCACGTGTTCGATGCGCTTGAGGTCGCCGCGCAGTCCGCTGTGCGTTCCAGGGCGCTCGGCGCTTTGGTCGAAGTGTCGTGCCAGGGTTCGGTAGAGGATGTCGGTCACCAGGGTGCTCTTGCCGCTGCCGCTCACGCCCGTCACCACGGTCATCACGCCCAGCGGAAAGCGCACGTCGATACCGCGCAGGTTGTTCTCGGCAGCCCCCGTGATCTCGATGTAGTTGTTCCACTTGCGGCGGTGCTTGGGCAGGGGGATTTCCAGCTCGTGGGTGAGGTAGCGGGCCGTGTAGCTGCGTTGTGCCGCTGGCAGGTCGCCGAGGGCGCCCTGGAACACTACCTCGCCGCCATGGCGTCCGGCTTCGGGGCCGATGTCGATGAGGTAGTCGGCGGCACGCATGATTTCCTCGTCGTGCTCCACCACCACCACGGTGTTTCCCAGATCGCGCAGGCGGTGCAGCACATGAATCAGGCGGTCGGTGTCGCGAGCGTGAAGACCAATGCTGGGCTCGTCGAGGATGTAGAGCGACCCCACCAATGCGCTGCCTAACGAGGTGGCCAGGTTGATGCGCTGGCTCTCGCCGCCCGACAGTGTTGACGACAGGCGGTCGAGGGTGAGGTAGCCCAGCCCCACGTCGAGCAGGAAGTTCAGGCGGTTGACAATCTCGGTGAGCAGGCGCCGTGCCACCACGGCATCCTCGCCATCGAGCGTGAGTTGGCTGAACCACTGTGCCAGCTCACTCACGGGCATCTGCACCAGGTCGCCGATGCTCTTGCCGCCCACACGCACGTAAGCGGCCTCGGGTTTCAGCCGCGAGCCGTGGCAGGTGGGGCACAGGGTCTTGCCCCGGTATCGGGCCAGCATCACGCGGTACTGGATGTTGTGGCTCTTGCTCTTCACCCATTCAAAAAAACCGTCGATGCCCGTCCACCCCTTGCCATCGCCATGCCACAGCAGGTCCTTTTGCTGACGGGTGAGTTGCAGGTAGGGGGTGTGGATGGGGAAATCGTGGCGGGCGGCCACGTGAATGAACTCACGCTTGACCTCGCCCATCACCGGTCCGCGCCAGCACATCACAGCGTCGTCGTAGACCGAGAGGGTCTTGTCGGGCACCACCAGGTTCTCGTCGATTCCCACCACGCGGCCAAAGCCCTCGCACGTGGGGCAGGCTCCCACGGGATTGTTGAAGTTGAACATCAGGTCGGTGGGTTCGGCAAAGGTGATGCCGTCGGCCTCGAAGCGTTTCGAGAATCGCCGCTCGGTGCGTGTGCCGTCGGCATTCCACACCATGAGAATGCACTCGCCGTGCCCCTCGTGGAAGGCAGTCTGCAACGAGTCGAGCACGCGCAGCTCTTCCTCCCGGGTGTGGCTGGCGGCCAGACGGTCGATGAGCAGGCGCCACGCGGAGTGGGGGAGTGCCGCCTCGCCACCCTGCACAAGGGCGATGGCCTGGGTGATGGGCACAAACTCGCCGTCGCGCTCCAGGCGGGAGTATCCGCCGCTTTGCAACACGGCGAGCTGGTCGGCCAGCGCGCGTCCCGGGGGCACGATGACCTCGGTGAGCAGCGCGTAACGGGTGTCCTGGGGCAGGGCACTAATGGCGCGCACCACATCGGCCGAGGTGTGCTTTTTCACCAGCTGCCCCGACACGGGCGAGAACGTCTTGCCCACACGCGAGAACAGCAGCCGCAGGTAGTCGTAAATCTCGGTCGAGGTGCCCACGGTGCTGCGCGAGTTGCGCGTGTTCACCTTTTGCTCGATGGCGATGGCCGGCGGCAAGCCGCGAATGAAGTCGCACTCGGGCTTGGCCATACGCCCCAGGAACTGGCGAGCATACGACGACAGGCTCTCCACGTAGCGGCGCTGCCCCTCGGCGTAGAGCGTGTCGAAGGCCAGCGACGACTTGCCCGAACCCGACAGGCCGGTGATGACAACGAATTGGTTGCGAGGCACGCGCACGTCAACATTTTTCAGGTTGTTGACGCGAGCACCCTTGACGATGATTTCTTTCGGGTTCATGGCTTGGTCACGAAAAGCTGACAATGCTAAAAAATAACTGACGTGTAATAATTTGCCCCCCTCAAATTGCCATTTTGCAGATGGCGACAATCACCAACACATGCAGCAGTTGGTCGAAGCCGAATAACTGCCAGTAGGCTTTGTGTTGCGCATTGGCCAACTTAGGGTGACGGCTCATCAGCCGCCCCTTGGCGGTGTCGATGGCTAAGTGCGAGCAACATTCCAGTGCCCCCAGCTGTGCGCACACAAAAACCGAAACACCTGCCGCCATCAGGCAAGGCAACATCAACGCCGCGTGCACAGCGGCATGGCCGGCAATGGGCAGCAAGGGTTTTCCCTCGGCTTTGGCGGCAATCATGCCCGGTGTGGTGAGCACAAAATCGGCCACATAGTGGCACACCAATAAAATGGTCAGCAACAACATTGAACCCCAACAAGGTGAAACGGTGAAAGCCAAGCGGTGGCCGAAAAGCCTCACTTGATCAAATTACCCAGAATGTCGCGGGTGATGGTTCGGGTCACGGCTTGTGTTGCGCTCTTGGTGATTTTAGCCGTGTTGCTGGTTCGCGACTTGGTCTTCTTGCCGCTGATTTTGTTCGACACGCTGGTGCCGATGATGGTTGCGATCACGCTGGTGACGGCGGTGACGACAGCTTTGAGTATTCTCTTGAGCAGCCCGGGGCGCTTGGCTTTCTCTTTCTCCTCCTTTTCCTTGGCTTTAGCGGCCTCGGCCTCGGCTTTGGCGGCTTCGGCCTCGGCAGCCTCTTTCTCGCCCTGTTCGAGCAAGACCTCGAAGGCCGAATCACGCTCCACGGCCTTGTCGTATTTGCCGTAGAGGCGCGACTGCTTGATGAGGTCGAGGCGTTGTCCCTCGGTGATGGCGCCAATCTGGCTCAGCGGGAACAGCACCTTGGCGCGCTCGACCACGCTCGGTGCTCCCTGCCCGTCGAGGAACGACACCAGAGCCTCGCCGGTCTCAAGGGTTGTGATGGCCTCGTCGGTGCGGAACGCCGGGTTGGCACGGAAGGTGTCGGCGGCGGTTTTCACAGCCTTTTGATCCTTGGGGGTGAACGCCCGCAGGGCATGCTGCACCCGGTTGCCCAGCTGTCCGAGGATGATGTCGGGGATGTCGGCGGGACTTTGTGTCACAAAGTAAATGCCCACGCCCTTGCTTCGGATTAAGCGGATAACTTGCTCAATCTTGTCGACCAGCGCCTTGGGCGTGTCGTCGAAGAGCATGTGCGCCTCATCGAAGAAGAACACCAGTTTGGGCAGCTCCAGGTCGCCCACCTCGGGCAATGTGGTGTATAGCTCCGAGATCAGCCACAGCAGGAAGGTGCTGTAGAGTTTGGGTTGGAGCATTAGCTTGTCGGCGGCGAGCACGCTCATCACGCCCTTACCGCCCTCTTGCTGGAGCAAGTCGTGGATGTCAAACATCGGGTTTCCCAGGAACTTGTCGCCGCCCTGGGTTTCGAGTTGGAGCAGCGAGCGCTGGATGGCACCCACGGTGGCCGTGGCAATGTTGCCATAGGTGGTGGTGTACTCTCGCGCGTGCTTCGAGAGGTAGTCGAGCATGGCGCGCAAGTCTTTGATGTCGTCGAGCAGCAGTCCCCGCTCATCGGCCACGCGGAACAGCACGTTCATCACGCCCGTCTGTGTCTCATTGAGCCCAAGCATACGGCTCAGCAGCTCCGGTCCAAGGTGCGACACGGTGGCACGCATGGGATGCCCCTGCTCGCCATAGATGTCGTAGAACCGCGTGGGGCAAGGCTGAAACTGTGGGTCGGCGAGGCCGAACTCCGGCAGGCGCTTCTCGATGAACCCGCTCATTCGCCCCGGCTGGCTGATGCCGCTCAGGTCGCCCTTCATGTCGGCCATGAAACACGGCACCCCAGCCTGGCAGAAACTCTCGGCCATCACTTGCAGCGTCACCGTCTTGCCCGTGCCTGTGGCACCGGCAATCAGACCGTGGCGGTTGGCCAGCTTGCCAGGGATGCTGATCGCGCCTTTATCGCCATGCGCGATGTAGAAACCTTCACTTTGAGTATACATGAGTTGAATGTTTTTAAGTCGTTTGTTTTTCAAACTGCAAATTTACGTTTTTATATCGACACGGCCAACGCATATTCTCAAAAAAAACTATGCGGTCGCAGGGTGGGTGCTGCCGGAGAGGCGATTTCATTGGGCGAGATGATGAAAAATGACGAGAACACTTCGGTGCCAGCGACACGCGCCACCGCGTTCAGTTTGCGCGATTGTTGTGGATACGCCCAATGTGGTTGTAGCCATGTAATTGCCATGTTATTCACTGTAAATCAGCCATTTGAGTCGATGCGCGCCAGTCGGGAGCGTGATGATGCGCACCCTGTGAATAATTTTTTGCAATTTATCGTCACCATCGATATACTAATTATCTTGTGCATTGCGTTATAAATCATGTGTTGAACCAATACCTGATTGCCTATGCAAAAAACCTCTACTCCAATCAAGTCGGCGCAGAGGAATGAGCATCAAGCGTCGGTTGCGCGGCCCAGGCGGGCCACCATCGAGTTTATCAAGCAGTTTGCGCGCGTCTACACTTTTTGTGCTGCGGTGCCTGCTGGCCTCGGTGAGTTTATCGCCAACTGACATCAGCCATGCATTATTCCCCGGTCGCAAACAAGAAAGAAAAAGAAGAAGCGAGTTGCAAGCCCAGTGGGGCGGCACTCGCTTCTTGCTTGTCGGTTCTTGCGTAAGGCGCAACTCAATCCGCCGTCAGGCGGTCGACCACCACGGCCACCAGGTCGTTGACGGCAGTCTTGTAGTTGGTGTTTGCTTCGGTTGCCACGCGGTTGGCAATAATGGAGCACACCGTCATGGCGCGGTGTCCCAGAACACGCGCCAATCCCTGAAGGGCTGCGCTCTCCATCTCATAGTTGGTGATGCGGTGCCCGTTGTATTCAAAAGCCTCGATGCGGTGGTTGAGTTCGGGCTCCATCAGCCGTGCCCTCACCTCGCGGCCCTGCGGGCCGTAGAAACCCACAGCCGAGATGGTGCACCCGCGCACCATGTCGTCGCGGCCGATGCGTTCAACCAACCAAGGGTCGGCATCCACCACGTAGGGCTTGGCGAATAGCGGGTTCCAGTTCACAAAGTTGCAGAACTCGCGCTCGAAGTCGAGGTCGCTCACCGCGTTGCGGTCGGCGTAGTAGTTTAGCACGCCATCGAAGCCCAGTGCTTTGGCGGCAATCACCGCCGTGCCCACGGGCACGTTGGGTTGCAAGCCTCCGCTGGTGCCGATGCGCACGATGTTGAGCGTGCGGTGCTCGTCGCGTGGCACGCGCGTGGCGAAGTCGACGTTGGCCAGAGCATCAAGCTCGGTGACTACAATGTCGATGTTGTCGCCGCCAATGCCATGCGAGAGCGCCATCACGCGCTTGCCATTCCGTGTGCCGCCAATGGTGTGAAACTCGCGGCTGCTCACCTCGAAATCCTGGGTGTCGAAATGCGCTGCAATCATAGGCACCCGGCCGGGGTCACCGCACACAATAATATTGTCGCACAACTGTTCGGGCTTCACATGGATATGGAATGCCGAGCCATCATCGTTGATGATCAACTCACTGTCGGGGATTATCTTCTTTTCCATTTTGCGCTTGATTATGATTAAACGACAAATATACGGCCTTTTTGTGGACAGGCTGTCATCTGGCACGGAAATTTAACCACATTTAGCAATAAGGGGTGTACGGAGTGCGGAAACGCAAAAAATGCCTAAAAAACAGCCCAAGCGGCACCCTGCGGAACTTTTTTTGCGTTTATATCGAAAAATGTCGCTAAATTTGTAGGTTAAAGTTGTGTCGCAGGCCTGGCAGCCCAAGCGACTCAACGCAGAAAGCATATCATTTAAAACTACCTAACAATATGAAATTCAACATTCAAAGCAAACCTTTGCTGTCGCATCTGACGGCAGTGAGCAAGGTAATCAGCAACAAGAACGCCTATGCGATACTCGACAATTTCCTCTTCGAGTTGGAAGGCGAGCGCCTGGTGGTTACCGGCAGCGACATGGAAACACGCATGACCACCACCATCGAGGTGCCCGGCGCCGAGGGCAACGGCCGCTTTGCCGTGGATGTGAAGCGCATGTTGAACCTGCTGCGCGAGCTGCCCGACGTGGGCCTCACCATCGAAGTGAACGAGGAGAACCTGGAGGTGACCATCACCTATCTGAACGGTGAGTTCAACATCACGGCATTCAACGGCGACGACTACCCGCTCAAGGCACCCGCCTCCGAGGGCGAGCAAGTGCTGTTGCTGTCGGAGAAAGACGTGTGCGACGGCATCAACCACACCCTTTTTGCGGTGGGCACCGACGAAATGCACCCACAGTTCATGGGCATTTATTGGGACATCAAGCCCGACAACATCACCTTTGTGGCCAGCGATTCGCACAAGCTGGTGCGCTACATCAAGAACAAGGTTCAGCCCAACACCGAGCGGTCGTTCATCTTGCCTGCCAAGCCGGCCTCCATCTTGAGCTCGGTGCTCGACAAGGGCAGCAGCGAGCCGGTGCGCATCACCGTCGACGACACCAGCGCCACCTTTGAGGTGGGTGCCTATATGCTCTCGTGCAGGTTCATCAACGGCCGTTATCCCGACTATAACAAGGTGATTCCGCAGGACAGCCCCAAGAGTGTGCTCACCGACCGCATGACGCTGCTCACGGCCATGCGCCGCGTGTCGATTTTCGCCAACGTCGGTGGTCTGGTTAAAATCATGCTTGGCAACGATGGCATGAAGCTCACCGCGCAAGACCTGGACCATGCCACCAGCGCCGAGGAGCGTATCCAATGCGACTATCAGGGCGACGAGCTCGTCATGGGATTCAAGAACTCCGACATTATCGAGGTGCTGAACAACATCGATGCCGAGTCGGTGCTCATCAGGCTAAGCGACCCCGGTCGTGCCGGCATCTTCCTGCCCAGCGAGCAGAAAGAGGGTGAGGAGCTGCTTGTGCTGCAAATGCCCATGATGATTTGACGCATGGAACTCAACCTCAAGCAACCGCTCATCGTCTTTGATGTGGAGTCCACTGGCCTGAGCATCACCAAAGACCGCATTATTGAGTTGAGTTATATTAAGGTGTATCCCGACGGCCAGGAAGAGGCACGCACTTTCCGCTTCAACCCCGGAATGCCCATTCCGGCCGAGACCACAGCTTTGCACCACATTACCGACAACGACGTTGCCAACTGCCCAACGTTTGAGCAGTTGGCAACGGAGATTGCCCGCATTTTCCACAACTGCGACATCGCCGGCTTTAACAGCACCCACTTCGACATCCCACTGTTGGCGCAGGAGATGGCCAAGGCGAATGTGGAATTCGACCTGAGTGCCTGCCGTTTTATCGATGTGCAGACCATTTTCCATAAAAAGGAAAAGCGCGACCTGCCCGCCGCGAGCCGATTCTATTGCGGCGAGGAGATGGAGAACCAACACAACGCCATGGCCGATGCACGCACCACGCTCAACGTGCTGCGCGCCCAGCTCGACCGCTATCCCGATCTGGAAAACGATGTGGAGGCGCTTTCGAGATACTCCTCACACACGCGCAATGTGGACCTTGCGGGGCGCGTGGTGCTCAACGAGCAGGGGCAGCCCACCATCAACTTCGGCAGATACCGCGGCCAGCTGCTCGACGAAGTGGTGGCGCGTGACCCGGGCTATGTGGGCTGGGTGACGAGCGGCGACTTTGCCGAGGACACCAAGCGCGTGTTCACCGACGCACGCAAGCGCGTGAAACAGGCTGGCAAGCGCGAAGCCTCGGCACAGCAACTCGAGGCGTTACAGTCGAAGTTTAAAAACAATATGTAAAAATGCTGACAGGCAAGCACATAATCGTTGGCATCACGGGCGGCATCGCTGCCTACAAGACCGCCACGCTGGTTCGGCTGCTGGTTAAGGCTGGCGCCGAGGTGCAGGTGATTATGACCCCCAATGCACGGGAGTTTATCACCCCGGTCACCCTTTCCACGCTGAGCGGCAAGCCGGTCATCAGCGAGTTCTTCACCGCCAACACCGGCCAGTGGAACAGCCATGTGGACTTGGGGCTGTGGGCCGACGCCATGGTGGTGGCCCCGGCAACTGCCTCGACCATCGCCAAAATGGCCAACGGCGTGGCCGACAATATGCTTGTCACCACCTACCTCTCGGCCAAGGCACCTGTGTTTGTGGCACCGGCGATGGATCTGGACATGATGCGCCACCCAACCACAGTGCGCAACATTGCGTTGCTGCGCTCCTACGGCAACCACATCATCGAGCCTGCCGAGGGCGAGCTGGCCAGCCATCTGGTGGGCAAGGGACGCATGGAGGAGCCCGAGAACATCTGCAAGGTGCTCGACGAGTTCTTCTCGCGCCGTGCCGACCTTGCGGGGAAGCGGGTTCTCATCACCGCCGGCCCCACTCGTGAGAGAATCGACCCGGTGCGCTACATCAGCAACTTCTCGAGCGGCAAGATGGGCTTTGCCCTGGCCGAGGAGTGCGCCAGCAGCGGCGCGCAAGTGACCCTTGTGGCAGGGCCGGTAGCCCTTGCAACCCGGCATCCCGCCATCACGCGCATCGATGTGGAGAGTGCACAGCAAATGCACGATGCCACGATGTCGCAGTTCCCGCAGGCTGACATCACCATCCTGTGCGCCGCTGTGGCCGACTATCGCGTGGACTGCGTGGCTGAGCGCAAAATCAAACGAGAGCACACCGACGAGCCCACGCTCAAGCTCGTGAAGAACCCCGACATCGCCCGTGCCACTGGGCAGGCCAAGCGCAACGGCCAGCTCACTGTGGGATTCGCACTTGAAACCGACAACGAGCAGGCCAACGCACTCGAGAAGCTGCAACGCAAGAACCTCGACATGATTGTGCTCAACTCGCTGCGCGACAAGCAGGCCGGTTTCCAGGTCGACACCAACCGTGTGACCATCATCACCGCCGACGGGCAACGCACCGAATACCCCCTGAAGCCCAAGCGCGATGTGGCTGCAGACATCGTGAACGCCATCATGCAGCTCATGAAACAGAAATCGTAATCATTCAAAGTAAGAAACCATGCGCCGACTGTTTACCGCCTTGTCGCTCCTCCTGCTCCTTGCCACCACGGCATGGGCGCAGGACGACGCACAGGAACTCAACTGCACCGTCGAGGTGAACTCCAGCAAAATAGCCAACGTGAGCAAGGACGTGTTCAACACCCTGCAACAAGCCATCACCGACTACATGAACACCACCAAGTGGACCGATGCGCAGTTTGGCTTCAACGAGCGAATCCAGTGCCGGCTCTACCTCACCGTGTCGGAATATGACGATGCTTCGGGACAGATGAAGGGCGACTTGCAAATCCAGTCGCAGCGACCCGTGTACAACAGCAGCTACACCACCACAATCATCAACTTCAAGGACACGAAAATCGACTTCACCTACCAGGAAAACGAGCCCCTCGTGTTCAACGAACAGGAGATGCAGAGCAACCTCACCGCTATCCTCAATTTCTACGCCTACCTGATTATCGCCATGGATTTCGACACGTTTGCCCTGAACGGCGGCGACCCGTACTACGAGAAGGCGGCCAACGTGGTGCGCATGGGGCAGAGCTCGGGCGAGACCGGCTGGAAAGCTTTTGAGGATACGAAGAACCGCAGCGCGGTCATCAGCGCGTTCACCGACAAGCAAACCGCCGGCATTCGCGAAATACTTTACAACTATCACCGCTTGGGGCTTGACCAAATGGTGGTGAGTGTCGACAAGGGGCGCGCCACCATCACCAAGCAGCTTGAGGCGCTTAAGAAAATCTACGACGCCAACTCGATGAGCGTGTGCCTGTCGATGTTCCGCGATTCCAAGCTCGATGAACTGGTGAACATTTACAGCAAGGCCGGCACAAGCGAGAAAGAGGCCGTGTATGAAACGCTCTATCCCATCTATCCCACCGACCTCGAACGCCTCGACAAAATCAAGAAACCCGACGAGAACAACTTCTGACCCACCACAGCCGCCGATATGCTCACGACTTTGTCCATCACCAACTACGCCCTTATCGACCACTTGGAAGTGCGCTTCGAGCCGGGGCTGACCATCATCACAGGTGAAACCGGAGCTGGCAAGTCGATCATCATGGGAGCCTTGTCGCTCATTCTGGGTGAGCGAGCTTCCACGCAGGCCATTCGCGACCGCAACGCGAAGACCATCGTCGAGGCCGTTTTCCACATTGGAGGGTTCGGCCTCGAGGCCGCTTTTGCCCAAGCCGACATCGATTATGCCGACGAGTGCATCTTGCGTCGTGAAATCAGCGCAACGGGCCGCTCACGCACCTTTGTCAACGACACCCCGGTGCCGGTTGCCACGCTCAAAGAGATTGCCACGCGCCTGGTCGACATTCACTCGCAGCACAGCAATATGCTGCTGGCAACTCCCGAATTCCAACTCGACATCCTCGACGCCATAGCCCATTGCGGGCAATTGTGCAAGGAATACGGCTCATGCTATGGCACGATGAAAGCCACCGAGCGTGAGCTCGGGCAGTTGCGCGACGGGGTGGTGAAAGCTCGCGCCGACCAGGATTACCTGCTCTTCCAGTGCACGCAGCTACAGCAGCTCAATCTCTCGCCCGACGAGGATGTCAACCTCGAGGCACGCCAGCAGCGGCTGGCCAATGCCGGCACCATCAAGGAGCAGCTGTGGGCCGCCGCAAGCGCAATAGACAACGACGACGATTCCACCCTCCAGCGCCTGAAAGACGCTGCCACTCACATCGCCGCCATAGAGCCAATGCTTGACGAGCTGCACGGCGTGGGCGACCGTTTGCAAGCAACGCTTATCGAACTCAAGGACATTGCCGCCACAGTCACCGACCTGCAAGACGCCTTGGACACCGACCCCGAGGAGTTACAGCGCGTCGAAAACCGGCTGAACGACATCTACTCGCTCGAGCGCAAGCACAATGTGCAGTCGGTGAACCAGCTCCTTGAGGTGCAGCACCGCATAGAGCAGCAGTTGGCCGACATTGACTGTGGCGACGAGCGGGTGCAACAACTCGAGGCCTTGCTCGGCCAGCAGCGACAAGCGGCCGAGACGCTTGCCCACCAACTCACCCAAGCACGCAAGCTCGCCGCACAACAATTCGAGCAGCAACTGGTGCAACAAGCTGTGAAACTGGGACTGAAAAACGTTCAGTTCCAAGTTCGTTTCACAGCCGTACCCCTCAATGCGCATGGAGCCGATGCCGTGGAGTTCATGATGGCGTTCAACAAGAACCAGTCCCTGATGCCCGTTCGTGACACGGCCTCGGGTGGCGAAATCTCGCGGGTGATGCTGTGCATCAAGGCCATTGTGGCGCGTTCGATGTGCCTGCCCACCATCATTTTCGACGAGGTGGACACCGGTGTGTCGGGCGACACGGCAAGCATGATAGGCGAAATGATGGGCGACATTGCCCGCTCGATTCAGGTGATTGCCATCACCCACCTGCCGCAAGTGGCCGCTCACGGCAACAGCCACCTCAAAGTGTTCAAGACCGACACCGACAACACCACGCATACCAGCGTGAAAACCCTCGACCACGAGCAGCACATCCTTGAGGTTGCACGCATGCTCAGCGGACGCCAACTCGACCAAGCAGCCATCGACAATGCCAAGTCGCTTATCAAGGCATCGGCGAACCAAGATCCAAGACCGTAGACCACCCTCACTTCCAATCCGTCACAGATAACAATCACCAACCACCAACCCCTATGAATCCCCTCATTCCCATTACGGATAAGCCCACTACTCCTGAATGTCTCTATGGCCTTCATGGCGTTATGGAGGCGCTTGACGCGGGCAAGACCATCGACAAAATCCTCCTTCGCAAAGACCTGCAGGCCGAGTGGAGCGACGAGCTGCATGACAAGGCCCGCCAACTTGGAGTGCCCGTGCAGCTTGTGCCCGTACAGAAGCTCGACCGCATAACACGCAAAAACCACCAGGGTGTCATTGCCTTGCTGGCCGCTGTGGATTATTATAAAGTGGACCAGCTTGTGCCCGCGCTCTTCGAGGCGGGCGAGAACCCCTTTATGGTAGTGCTCGACGGCGTGACCGATGTGCGCAACTTCGGAGCCATCGCCCGCACCTGCGAGTGTGCCGGTGTCAGTGCCATCGTCATTCCCGAGCGAGGCAGCGTGAGCGTGAACGCCGATGCCGTCAAGACATCGGCCGGCGCACTCAACCACCTGCCGGTGTGCCGCGTGTCAAATCTGGTGAGAGCCGTGCGTTACCTGCGCGACAGTGGGTTCCGGATTGTGGGTACCAGCGACAAGAATGCGCAAATCTATACCGAAGCCGACTACACCGGCCCTGTGGCACTCGTGCTCGGCGCCGAGGACGAGGGCATATCCAACGACGTGATGCGGCTGTGCGACGACTGTGTGGCTATTCCTGAATTCGGAAACATTCACTCGCTCAACGTCTCGGTGGCGGCCGGCGTGATGATTTACGAGGTCGTGCGACAACGCATGGCCGATAATCAGCGCGTGATGTGATTTTACTTTGCCTTGAATTTGGCCACGACAGCTTTTTTGTGTAATTTTGCGTCCAAATACTGACATCAAAAGCAATGATTACCCGCATCCTTATTCGGGTGAAGGTGTTGCAAACGCTCTACAGCTATATGCTCACCAAGCCCTACCGAACTATGGATCAAGCTATTAAAGAGCTTGACAATGCGTTCGAGAAGTCGCATGAGCTCTATTATTACCTGCTCCGACTGCTTGTAGAGCTCACCGACCTGCAAGACCGCCGCCTTGATGAGGCAAAGCACAAGTTCAAGCCTACCGACGAAGAACTGAACCCCGACACGCGGTTCATCGACAACCGCCTTGTACAGGCACTGCGCGACAATGCCCAATTCACCCGTTATTGTCGCAACCGGCTCATTGCCTGGGACGACCTGCTCTTCCTGCGGGCCATGCTCGACCGCATATTGCAAAGCGAGTATTACGTCGCTTACATGGCACTGGACCAGGCAACGCTGGCCGACGACTGTGAGCTGTGGATTCACTTGCTCCAAAGGGTGATTGTCACCGATGAGATGTTCGAAGACAAAACCGAGGCCATGTCGGTCTATTGGAGTTGCGAGGACATTCGCATCATGAGCGACTTTGCCGCAAAAACCATACGCAAAATCCAAGAGGGCGACCCCGACCCGCTCATTCCCATGTTCCGCACCGACGACGACCAGGAGTACGGAGAAAAGCTCTTCAAACGCACTGTTCAGCAAATGGACGAGAACAACATCTTGATCGATAGCCTTGTGCGCCACGACCGCTGGGAACACAACCGCATCGCACTCATGGACCGCCTCATTATGTGCGCCGCCATCAGCGAGATGAAGTGTTTCGATTCCATTCCTACCAATGTCACTCTGAACGAATACATCGAACTGGCGAAGATTTTCAGCACTCCCAACAGCGGGCAATTTGTGAACGGCGTCCTCAACGCCGCCGTCAACAGCCTCAAGGAACGCGGCCGAGTGACCAAGCAGTAGACCGTGGGACCACGGCAATTTTCGAGGCCAAAACGAAGGTAAAAACGAACCAAACCAACTATTCAATATGCTAAGCACTATTCTTTTGGATGCCGCTGCACCAGGTGGCAGTGGATGGAGCACACTCGTGATGATTGCCATCCTGATTGCGATTTTCTATTTTTTCATGATTCGACCCCAGTCGCAGAAGCAGAAGAAAATCAACAACTTCCGCTCATCGCTCAAGAACGGCGACAAGGTGATGACCGCCGGCGGAATCTATGGCAAAATTCGCGAGGTGAAAGACAAAACCGTCCTGCTCGAAGTGGCCGATGGCGTGAAGCTGCGCATGGACATCAACAGCATCTACCAGTCGATGGAGGATGTTAACGAAACCGGAGCCAATCCCAAGGAAAACAACTAATCCCCCTCCCTCGTGACTGCGCTGTGAGTTTCTGGACCGACAATTACCGCAAACTGAGGAATTTCCACATCAAGTCGAGCAGGACGCGTGCCATCCTGCTCTATGCATTCTTTGTCGTGATTTCGGCCATTTTCTGGTGGTTCATCAAGGCAAACGACCGCATTACCGACTCTTTCGAGATTCCAGTGGTGATTGAGAAACCCGATTCGGTGCGTTTCTTCACACCGCCACCACAGTACATCACGGTAACCGTCACCGAACGAGGCTCCTTTTTCCTGAAAGCGATGTTCAGGCGTGTGCCGCCCATTGTCATCAAGCTAAGTGACTATTCCACTGCCGACGACCACCTGCTGGTGAGCCAGCCCAAACTCGTGGAGCTTGTCAAGAAATCGCTCAACCTTATCCGGAGCCAGTCAATCTCTATCGACGAAACCATCGACATCGCCTTTGCCGCCCACAGCAAGCGTGTGCCCGTGAAATATTATGTGAAAGCCACGGCTGCCTTGGGCTATGTCCTTGTGTCGGCCGAGGCACACGACTCGGTCACCGTCTATGCCTCGCGCAAGACATTGCAAAACATCACCATCGCCGACAGCAAGGACACCACCTGCTCCAACCTCAAGGCTTCGACGCAAATCGAGGTGCCTATCACGCATATCAAGAATGCCATCGTCGAGCCCAGGAGAGTAAAGATGGATCTTCAGGTGGAGAAACTCATCGAGCGCACTCGCACTGTCGCCATTGAGTTGCGCAATGCCCCCAAAGGGGTGAGCATGATTTTCCTGCCCCCCACCGTCAAAATCAAGTACTGGGTGGTTGAAAGCAAGGCCAATCTCAACGGCACGTTCACCGTTGTGGTTGATTACAACACGATTGACTCGACCTCGCGCAACAGGCGGGCGCCCTTGCTCAAAGGCGAGCGCCCAGGATTTATCAACAACGACAGCGTGGTTATCGAGAAAGACAGCGTGAGTTATATTATCGAGAAGCAGCTATGACCCACCCACCGCACCTCACCATCATTGCCGGCGGCATTGGCAGCGGCAAAAGCGTTGTCGCACGGCTGCTGCGCGTGATGGGCTATGCCACCTACGACTGCGACGCAAGGGCTAAATGGCTCATGAACCACGACCCCGCGCTGCGCCAGGCAATAGTCACCCTGCTTGGCACTGAAGCCTACGGCAGCGATGGCACACTCAACCGCGCATATATGGCCGAGCGCATTTTCGGCAACGAGGCCATGCGCACAGCGCTCAACGCGCTCGTGCACCCAGCGGTCAAGGCCGACATTGCCCGATGGATACAACAGGCAGGAGCGGCAAGGTGTTTTGTCGAAACAGCACTGCTGCACGAGAGCGGGCTCAACGAGTTGGCTCACAGCGTGTGGTGCGTCGATGCTCCCACTCAGGTGCGTGTGGCGCGCGTGATGGCGCGCAGCGCACTCACCGAGGCGCAAGTGAGGCAACGCATTGCCGCACAACAGCTGCCCGCAACCGGAATCCGGATTGTCAACGACGGCACACGGCCCATCATGACGCAAGTGTTGCACCTGCTGCGCAAAAATATTTGATTCTTTATCTCAAATCATTTATACTTTAACCGATTATGTTGAAGAAAATCCTTTGCATTACTGGCCGCTCAGGCTTATTTGAACTTAAATCCTACGGCAAGAACATGGTCATTGTTGAGAGCTTGATTGACCACAAACGCTCTCCCGCCTACTCACGCGAGAAAATCGTGTCGCTGGGCGACATTGCCATTTACACCACCGCCGAGGACAAACCACTGGCCGAAGTGCTGGAAACCATTCGCGACAAATACGAGGGCAAGCCACTCGACCTGGAGCTGATTAAAACCGACCAGCAAATCGACGAGTTTTTTGCCGCTGTGCTTCCGAACTACGACGTGGACCGCGTGCACCGTTCCGACATCAAGAAGCTGGCTAAGTGGTACAACATTCTTGTGGGCGCCGGCATCACCGAGTTCAAGGCCGAGGCCAAAGAGGAACAACAAGACAGCGAGGCCGCCAAGCCCGCCGACGACACGCCGCAGGACGGCACTGCCTCGGACGCCTGATGAACTCGCACCGTCTCGCCCAGACGGCAAGTCACTGTATTGTGCGATGCCTGCTCCTGCTGCTGTTGGCAGGAGCAGTGGCATCGTGCCACAAAGGCGCGAGCGTGAAATCGCATCGCGACTATCATCGCGAAACCCGTGATGGAAGCGGGCGCACAGACGGACGCACCCACACCGACGGCGACTGGGCCACGCTCGACATCGCGCTCACTCGCGACGACAACGCAGCATTGTACCGCGAGCTGCGTGCATGGCTCGGCACGCCCTATCAGTACGCTGCCAGCACACGCGGTGTTGGCACCGACTGCTCGGGAATGGTGATGGAAGTGTATCGCACCGTCTATGGCAAGGTGCTCGAGCGCAACTCGGCCCGGATGTACGAGAAAAACTGCACACCCGTCCAGCGCGAAAAGCTCCGTGAGGGCGACCTCGTGTTTTTTAATGGCAAGCAGCCCGGACGCATCACCCATGTGGGCATCTACCTCAAGGACGGACACTTTGCCCACACCTCATCGTCACGCGGCGTGATGGTGAGCCACCTCGACGACCGCTACTGGCGCGAGCACTACCAGTGCGCCGGCCGAGTGAAATAGCACACACACCAATGATGCTCGTACTCTGTTGTCGCCACGCGGCACAAAGATAATAGCAGCCATCGTGGAGTGAGGGCTGCGCAAGGCCTCTTTTCCTGCCTCAATACCTCCAACTAATATTGCCGTGGTCCGAAGATGGCGGTGCCGATACGGACGAGGTTGCTCCCATGCTCGACGGCAATGGGCCAGTCGTCGCTCATGCCCATGCTCAAAGTGTCGAAGTCGGCATTATCGGCAAAAAACTCCTCGCGCACCAGGTCAAAGGTGTTCTTGACCAGGTCGAACTCGCGTGCGATTTGCTCGCGGTTGTCGGTGAGCGAGGCCATGGCCATCAGTCCGCGAAGCCGCACGGCGGGCAGTCCCTGCACCTCATTGATGGTGAGTGCGCTGAGCAGTTCGGCAACCAGAAATCCGCTCTTGGCTTCCTCCTGGGCCACGTGCAGCTGCAACAGGACGTCGATGGTGCGGCCGGCTTTCACAGCCTCGTTGCTGATGAGGTGCAGCAGCCGCACCGAGTCCACACTCTGAATCATCGCCGCGTGCTGCACCACGGTGCGCACTTTGTTGGTCTGCAGATGGCCAATGAAGTGCCACTGCACGTCGGGCGGCAACTGCGGTGCCTTGGCGGCCAGTTCCTGGGCGCGGTTCTCGCCGAAGTGGCGCTGCCCGGCACCGTAGGCCTGCATTAGTGCCTCGACAGGGTGGAATTTCGACACGGCCACCAGCTGCACGCCACAAGGCAGCAGCGACCTGACGTGAAGAATGTTGTCGGCAATCATCAGGCAGGATTCTCGTTATTGGCTTTCTTGGCGGCTTTGTCGGCAAGCGTCTCGCTCAGGTTGGCCGGATAGACGTCCATAAGCATGGTCTCGGTGATGGAAGCAATCTCGAAGTCGGCCAGACTGCTGCTCATGTTTTCCATGAACACATCGAGAGCCTCGCGGAAATCGCTGGCCTGAACAAGCTGGAACGACGCGGTACGCTTCTCGACAGCCGTTTTCTCGTCGATGGTGATGAAGTTGGTCTTCACCTTGTACCAGCGGTCGCCACCCTCGTTGTAGAAGATGTCGCTCAGGTTCACACGGCGCACTGCGCTCACGGTGAAGTCGCCCGAGATGAACGGCTGCATCTCCTCGGTGATGCGCGCCTCGGCCTCGGTAAACGACAAGGCATCAACCAAATAAGGCTCGGTAACCGTTTTCATCACGCCTGTTTCCATCATTTTGTCGTATTTCACTTTACATTCAAACCATTGGCTCATAATATTTTATATTTTATAGGTTAGACATATAGTGGGTAGTTGTGTGGAGCGTGCCAGCGTTTCGTCTTACACCGACAAGGATGCCCCGTTATCCGTTATTCGTTGTTTCGCTTTGTGGTACTCGCCGAGGATTTCGGCAAACACTTGATCGACGGTTTGTACCGGCAGGCCTTTGAGCAGGCTGGCCACCTGGCCGATTTCCAGTTCGCCGTTGTCCAAGTCGCCCTCGAAGATACCCATTCGCGACTTGCCGTTGCCGATGATTTCGAGTAGTTGCTCGCCGGTGGCTCCGGCATCCTCGGCTTGCTCGATGGCGTCGAAGAAACCGCCGCGCACCAGTCGGGTAGGGGAGAGCTTGCGCAACAGGAGCTTGGTGTCGCCCTCGTCGAGATTCAGGCAACGCTGTTTGAATGCGTCGTGTGCACTGCTCTCGACAGTGAGTGCGAAGCGAGTGCCGATTTGCACACCCTCGGCACCGAGTGCCTCGACAGCCAGCATGGCCTCGCCGGTGGCCACACCGCCGGCAGCGATGAGCGGCAATGTGGTGGCGCGGCGCACAGCGGGTATCAGGCACAGCGTGGTGGTTTCCTCGCGGCCATTGTGTCCGCCGGCCTCAAAGCCCTCGGCGACAACAGCGTCCACGCCGGCGGCCTCGCACTTGCGGGCGAACACACTCGAAGCCACCACATGAGCCACTTTGATGTTGCGGTCGTGCAGCCAGGCGGTCCATTTCTTAGGGCTGCCGGCACTGGTGAACACCACCGGCACGCGTTCCTGTGCAACAACCTCCATGATGGCCGGCGCATCGGGCTTCATCAGCGGCACGTTCACGCCAAAAGGCTTGGTTGTTGCCGCCCGGCACTTGGCAATTTGCTCGCGCAGCACCTCGGGCGACATCGACCCGGCGCCCAGCAGACCCAGTCCGCCAGCCTGGCTCACGGCAGCCGCCAGCCGCCACCCGCTGCACCACACCATGCCGCCGGCAATGATGGGGTGCGTTATTCCGAATAATTGAGATACTCTGTCAGTCATATTTCGTCTTATATTAGGTTCAGTGTTGGTCGGGCAAATGCTTTGCCCGAAACAAGCATAGTGCCATTATGAATGATTCTCGTACCAATCAATGTAGGCCTGGTTCAACATTCGTTTGCCGCCCGGAGTGGGGTAGTCGCCACTGAAATACCAGTCGCCTGGGGTTTCGGGGCACGACTTGTGCAGGCCATCGAGGGTTTGGTAGATGATGCGCACCTCGGTGTGAATGTCTTTGTCGGTGAGAATGTCAGCAATCTTGCATGAGATTTGCTCCTCGGTGAACGGCGCATAGATGTCGGCCACGTGGTTTTGCAATTCCTCCTTGGGTTTGTCCTGTTGTGACTTGCAGCGTTGGTACACGTGCTCGATAATTTGCTCCTGATGGGTGTCGCGCAGGAGCTGCACGGCGGCACGGAAGGCGCAAAACTCGGCCATTCGGCTCATATCGATACCGTAATAGTCGGGGTAGCGCACCTGTGGCGACGAGGAGGCGATGATGATTCTCTTGGGCGAGAGGCGGTCGAGGATGCGCATGATGCTCTGTCGCAGTGTGGTGCCACGCACGATGCTGTCGTCAATCACCACCAGGTTGTCAACGCCATCGCGCACCTGGCCGTAGGTGACGTCGTAAACGTGCGCGGCCAGGTCGTTGCGCTGGTTTCCCTCGGTGATGAAGGTGCGCAGCTTGATATCTTTGTTGGCCACTTTCTCGATGCGCAGGTGCCGGTCGAGGATGTCGCGCAGCTTGAGGTCGTAGTCGGGCGCTGCGGTGTCGAGCAGCTTGATATCGCGTACCTGCTGCTGGTGCAGGTGTTCGTGCATACCCTCGATCAAGCCCAGATAGGCCACCTCGGCGGTGTTGGGAATAAACGAGAAAATGGTGTGTTCCAGGTCGCCGTCAACGGCGTCCAGGATGCGGCTGGCCAGGTTGCGCCCCAGGGCCTTGCGCTCGCGGTAGATGTCGCAGTCGGTGCCGCGTGAGAAATAGATGCGCTCAAACGTGCAGCGGCGGTTGTCGAGTTGTGGAAGCACCTGATGGGTGAGCATTTGGGCGTTTTTCTTGACAATGATGGCTGCGCCAGGGGTGATTTCGCGTACCGCATCAACAGGTACGTTCAGGGCGGTCTGGATGGCCGGTCGCTCGCTGGCAGCAACAAAAATCTCGTCGTCGCAATAGTACCAGGCGGGCCTGATGCCGTGCGGGTCGCGCAGGACAAAAAGGTCGCCGCTGCCGGTGATGCCGCAAATCACGTAACCGCCATCCCAAGTGGTGACGGGGTGTGCGAGGATGCGGGCAAAGTCAAGGTTGTCCTCGATGTGCTGTGTGAGTGGGTCGCCGGTGAGCCCCTCGGCACGGTAGTGGCGGTGCAGACGCTGGTTGTCGTCGTCAAGTGCCTCGCCGAGTTGCTCAAGCAAGATGGCGGTGTCGCTCATCACGCGTGGATGCTGGCCGCGGCTCACGATGTCGTTGAAAATCTCGTCAACGTTGGTCATGTTGAAGTTGCCGCACAACATCAGGTTGCGCGATTTCCAGTTGTTGCGCCGCAAGAACGGGTGCACATATTTCATGCCGCTCTTGCCGGTGGTGCTGTAGCGCAGGTGTCCCATATAGAGTTCGCCCTCGAAGGGTGTGCGCGGCTCGCCGTTCATCAAGGCTTCGTGAATCTGCAAGCGCACTTGCGCAAAAATGTCGTCGATGGCTTGCGCCCCCAGGGCGCGTTCGCGGTAGATGTATTCCTCGCCTGGCTGCGCGGTCATGCTCACGCACCCCAATCCGGCTCCTTCCTGGCCGCGGTTGTGCTGCTTTTCCATGAGCAGATACAACTTGTCGAGGCCATAGAGCCGCGTGCCGTATTTTTCCTTGTAAAAACCGAGGGGCTTGCGCAGCCTGATGATGGCAATGCCACATTCGTGCTTGATGGATTCCATGGGAATAGTTGATTAATGTAATGGTGGTTTATCGTGTTCGGAAATGGTTGTCAGCGCTCATTCAAAGCGCATGGTCGAAGTGGGCTTGATGGTTGATATGATGAGCGACGGTCCGATGAGGGTGAGATAGGAAATCACCACAATGCCCACATTGAGCATGAGCAGTGCGAGCCAGTCGATGCTCACGGGCACGTAGGGCATATAGTAGGCATCGGGGTCGAGGCGAACAATGTGCAGCCACTTTTGGGCGAGTGCTAATCCCAAGCCGAGCAGATTGCCCAGCACAAGAGCCTTGAGAACGAGTTTCTGTGTGAGCAAGATGAAAACTCGACGCACCGAGCGGTTGGTGGCTCCCAACGCCTTGAGCAAGCCAATCATGCGAATGCGCTCGAGCACAATCATGAGCAATGCCGAGATGAGCGTGAATGCCGACACCACCATCATCAGCACAAGAATGATGACCACGTTCATGTCGAGCATATCGAGCCAGGCGAAAAAGGCCATGTTGTTTTCGCGCGTGTGTGTGACATAAAACAAGGTGTTGGTGTGCCGGTCGCAAGTGCCTCGGGCCAGGGTGGAGTAGGTGCGGTAGGCATCGTCGTGCAGGTGGTCCAAATCGCGCAAATTGACACCGATAAAGTTTCCTGTGTCGCACCCCCAGCCGTTAATGCGCTGAATCAAGGCAATGTTGCCCATAAGGAGTGTTCCATCGAAGGTGTCGAAATTGGTGTTGTACACCCCCACGATGAGTACATTGCGCACCTTCACCTTCTCGTCGATGAAGTAGGTGAGCACCTTGTCGCCAACGTGCAGGCGCAGCTGGTCGGCCACGATTTTCGACATCACAATCTCGTTCTGAGCCGTGTCGGCCGGCACACGACCGGCAACGAGATGAGCCTGAAGGTAGCTCCAATCGAAGCCGGCATCCACACCCCGGAACTGAATACCCTTGAAATCGGTGTCGGTTTTGAGTATGGCGGGCTTGTCGGCAATGAGTGCGATGCTTGCCAAGCGGTTGCACAAGGCCGAGTCGCCACGGATGCTCGTCAATGCCTCCTGGGCGTTGATGGTCGCGTAATTGTCGTCGATGCCCAGCACGGCATTGGAAATCTTGATATGCGGGTCGAGGCTGTAGATTTTAGTGGTGATTTCGTCGCGAAAGCCAGTCATGACGGTGATGGACACAATCATCACCACAACGGCGAGCACAATCCCGGCGAGGGCGATGCTCAAACTGAGCGAACCGCGCTTCGACGCCTCGCCAAGCTTCATCCTTTGCGCTATGAAAAACTCGTACCTCATGAAATTATCCACAAAAGTACATAAAAAAGTGCGAACAATGTCAATAAATTTCGTAATTTTGCATTCGCAAAAAAGAATTGATGGAAATCCTGAAGAACATCATCTTCGTAATCTTCTCACCCAAAATGGGTTGGGAAGAAGTGAAGCGTTCGTGCATACCCACGGGCCGGTTGTTCGTGTCGACGTTTTTGCCGCTGCTGATTGTGCTGGCGTTGACAGCGTTTGTGCCACTGGCATTCGACAAGACAGCAACTGTGGCAGGCAAGCTGATGGACGCCATCATCACGTTTGCAAGTTTTCTGGTTACTTTTTACCTCACGTCTTACCTGTTGAGCAGCCTCTATCCGGAAATTGCCAACAGCCAGAGCGCCATCGACCGGCTGAATGATTTCATTATCTACAATCTGATTTATCTGATTGTGCTGCAAATCATCAAGAATCTGACTCCCGTTGACGCGGCACCCATTTTCTTCTTGATGTTTTATATGCCTTATATTGTTTATAAAGGTGTTGATTTTCTTGGAGTTAGAAACAATAAGCAGCTGCGTTTCACACTACTGGCAAGCTTGATGATGCTCCTGCTGCCAGTGGCTTTCATCTGGGTGTTTAACTTATTTGCAATTAATTGACACACAACTATTTATGGCAAACAACATAAACATTAAAAACCGTCGTGCCACATTTGATTATGAGATTGTGGAAACGTTCACGGCGGGAATTGTACTCACCGGCACCGAAATCAAGTCGCTGCGGCAAGGCAAGGCCGGGCTTACCGACACTTACTGCGTGGGGACGAACCGCGAGCTGTGGGTGAAGAATATGTACATCGCCGAGTATTCCTTTGGGTCGTATAATAATCACACCACGCACCGCGACCGCAAGTTGCTCCTGAACCGCAAGGAGATTAACCGCGTGCTCAAGGCTGTGGAGCAGCCAGGTTACTCGGTGATTCCGCTGCGCGTGTTCATCAATGAGCGCGGATTGGCTAAAATGGTCATTGCCGTGGCGCGAGGCAAGAAAATGTACGACAAGCGCCAGGCCATCAAAGAGCGAGAGGACAAACGAAGCATCGACCGAATGTTCAAGCACTGAACAACCCGGAATGCTTGTGGCAAATTCTCAAAACGATTCTCAACTTGCCGAGAATCGTTTTTTTTGATGGCCATCGCATAATCGGTCGAAATTCAGCAATGAGCGAGCGGTGAAATATTTACATGCACATAAAAATCATAATCAATATTATGTTAAATAACATTCTGCCAAATCCCCCACCCATTTGCATCGACCAACTTCTGTCCCAGTCCGCCACAGTCCATAGCATCTAAACACGCAAACGCAGCCCCGCGACCAAGCCCGTCCGTGGGGCTTTTCTATGAGCGCCTGGAACCGTGAGAGCCGCAAGCTGATGCTGCGCTACGAGCTGAAGAGCGCGCAGCTGAACCTGGGCTTCGCCCGGCGGCAGACGCAGCTGAGCCTGTGCATTGACCTGGCGAAGAACGAGCTTCACAACCTGAAATCCGCCTAATTCGTGCAATTCGCATTGAGTATTACCCACGCAAAACGTTACAGCGCGCACATTTTTTTTACATTCTTTGGGGTGAAGAATGCAAATGGTTGAACATTGCCGTCTATACTGCGTCTATGAATTTTTAACTAACCAAGGGCAACCCGCTGTCTTGCAGCTTGTTACCCCTGGTTGAGCGGAGAGAGAGGGAATATATTTTTGTTTTCTTCTCTATATTTATGGGTAGACATTGGCCATTTGCGGTCTTCAAGGTGAATAGAATTTTGAAATATCCGTCTATAACACGTCTATGAATTTTGCTGCCTCTTTAGCAGCTCAACCATATCCTCGAGAAGGGCTATTCTCTTGTCCTTTTCGAGGATGATTTGCTCTAATGACTTCACCCTACCCCGCAATTCGCCGAACGATATGCCGGCGGCACGGCTGAAATTGCCGACTACGTTGTACCCGTCATTCTTGCCCCGCTGGAAAAGCGCATCGATGGGCACATCAAAAAAATCGGCAATTTTTTCCAGCCGCTCGGCCGTTGGATTGCCACGAACGAGCGAAGATATTGAGCCGTTGGTTTGTATCTGCATATACTCCAATAAATCTTTGGCTTTCATTCCTCGCTCTTTTAGTAACACGTTGATTATCTGACCATTGTACATAGAAATCAAAAATTTTAATAATATTTAACCTCAAGAAAACCAAAAATATTTTGTTGGTTTTCGCAAATCTATTTAAATTTGCACTCCAAAATTAATACTATTTTTTAGAGCCGCCAAATTTTTATTAACAAAAAATCAATTATGGTTATATCTGACTATTACAAAAAACTTGACCAAAAGGGCAAAAGCCAATTCATCAAAGATGTTACGGCCATGACTGGAATGGCATACTCAACATTCTTTCAAAAGATGAAGCAAAACAGCTTCAGGAAGCTGGAAGAAGAAGCTATTATTAACTATATCAATCAACGTATAGACCATGACAGAGAAGATTGAGTTTTACAACACGCCCGACGGGTCGGTGTGTTGCAAGCCTGATGGCAAACCTATGTTCATCCTTGATGAGTCGTGCCGAGGCATCATTGGGGAAATGATTGTGACCATCAAGGAACTGTACCCGGATGCCTTCAGGGCACTGAGCGAGCTGTACTCCACCAGCGAGAGGAACCGCTATTTCTATGAATACCGCATCGTTCACCGTTTTATCCGTTGCAACTTCGGCGAGTATGATTCGCTTCACGCAGACGTTGACGCGATGGGTGGCCTGCACATCGAGGAGGTTAAATGTCCGCTTCGCGGCGAGTGCCGCCTGGAGGGCCGCGTTTGTCGCCCAAAGCTTCAGTCGGCGCTGACGACCCGTGAGCGGGAGGTGGCGCTACTGTTGGGCAAAGGTTATGACAAACTCGAAGTTGCCAACGAGCTTATGATATCGGTATACACAGTGACGCGCCATGTGGCAAACATCAAGGCACGACTTCACTTCAAGCACAGCAACCAGATTATTGCCCACTTTAAAGACCAAGACTGACATGCATAAGATTAATGACTGGGAGAAGGCGATTTGCCGCAGAGCAGACGTTCAATTCAACGAGATATATCTCAAAGATGGCGTTGTGGACACGGTGATAGGCGTTGTGCTTGTCCCAACGCGGATGGTGCGCGGCCAAATAAAACATCGCTGGCGCAAGGTTCGATGGGACAAATATGGCATCTGCCTGAATGCCAACGGCACCGAGGGAGCAATGCTGTATCAATATAATATTCATTTTGACCAGGGATAGAAATGATCAGCGAGAGAGATATTGAGCAGGTGCTGAACCGGGCCGATATTGTAGATGTGGTGGAGCGCAGCATGGGTGCGCTTGGGCGTGGTCACAAGGCGTGCTGCCCGTTTCACAACGAGCGCACGCCGTCGTTCCATGTCAATCCACGCACGCAGACATGGCACTGTTTCGGGGGGTGCCCCCAGGGGGACAACGGCGGTGATGTGATTAACTTCGTGATGAAGTATAAGCACCTCACTTTCCCCGAAGCAGTCAAAGACCTAGCGCAACTCTACGGCATCAAAATAGAGGAGACACGAGACGTTCGCACAGCCGAAGAAATACAGGCTCAGCAAAAGCGTGAAGCTATGCTTGCCATAAACAAATGGGCTGGGCAGTTCTATGTCAACGCTATCACAGCGGACAACGACAAAGCCAGGTTTGCACTTAACTATGCCGTTGAAAGTCGTGGCTGGGGTGCTGAATATGTTGCCGAAAATGGTATAGGCTTCGCTGATGGAGCGCGTGACTCGCTATACCAGGCAGCGAAAAAGGCAGGACAACCCATTGAGTTGATGATTGAACTCGGTTTGCTTCGCAAAGGTGACCACGGTGAAATTTACGATTTCTACCGTGACCGCCTTATGATACCAATACGTGACAGATTCAGGCGCATCATCGGCTTTACCGCTCGCGCTCTGGGCGAAAGCAAAGCGAAGTATATCAACAGCCCAACAAGCGTTATCTATGAGAAGAAAGAGACTATCTTCGGCATCGACAACGCCATCACAACAGCACGCAAAGAAGATATATTCTATCTCGTTGAAGGTGCGCCAGATGTTATCAAACTTCAAAGTATAGGCATTACTAACACGGTGGCTTCGCTGGGCGGTGCATGGAGTGCAGCGCATTTTGAGCAGCTGCACAAACACGCCAACCGAGTATGCTTCATCCCTGATGCTGACCCTCCTAAGCACGGCGAGAAGATAGGTGCTGGGAAGAAGTTCGTTTGCGCCAATGGCATGATTGCACTGAAAGCCGGCTTGGGTGTCACCGTCAAGGAAATTCCTGCGGATCCTGACGAGAAACGAGACCCAGACAGCTATATAACCAGCGGTGCAGTTCTATCATCCATCGAGGAGAAAGACTTTATTGTGTGGTATGCCGAGATTCTCTTTGAGCCGTGCGAGACGGTGGAAGCTAAGAGCGCCGTGGTTAATGAGCTTACAAACTTATTGGCTCTCATCTATGACAATGTGAAGGTGCAGATGCTACTGAAGCAACTGCAAAAACTTTATCCCGACAAAGCATTATGGAAGTCGGCACTCTCGGCTGCACGTAAGGCGAACAAAGAAGAAAAGGTGTCGGCTGACAAAGCGCAGATGCTCAACAAAGAACTGCTTGCCAAATTTGGGTTCTACGAAAGTGGACACTGCTACTGGTCTATCGGCAAGGATGGCGAGTACCAGTGGAGCAATTTTGTGATGGAGCCGATGTTCCACATCAAAGACCCCATATTGCCTAAGCGACTCTACCGCATTACAAACTATCGTGGTATTACTGAAATAATAGAACTCAAACAAGAAGAATTATCATCGCTTGGCAAATTCAAACAGAAGATAGAGGGACTGGGCAACTTTATCTGGCTTGCAAAAGAGGAACATCTTACTAAATTGAAGATGTTCCTGTATGAAAAGACCGAGACAGCCATTGAGATTACACAATTAGGCTGGCAAAGCAAAGGCTTCTTTGCTTATGGCAATGGCGTTTATTATAATGGTAACTGGTTTGCCACCGATGATTATGGCATCGTCAGGCTGGGCGATGAATTGGGCAACTTCTATCTGCCATCTAACAGTAAAATATACCGTGAAAACCAAAAGCTGTTTGCTTTTGAACGGCGCTTTGTTCACTTGGCTTTGAATGGCATATCACTACGTGACTATGCCACAAAGCTCATTGAGGTGTTTGGCGACAATGCCAAGGTTGGCATCTGCTTCTTACTGGCTACACTTTTTCGTGATGTGGTTGCCGGCTTCACCAAAGCTTTCCCTATCCTCAATCTTTTTGGTCCTGTCGGCTCTGGCAAGAGTGAACTTGGACACTCGCTTATGTCGTTTTTTATCATCGACAACACGCCACCAAACATACAGAACTCTACTGTGCCCGCTATGGGCGATATCGTTGCGCAATGCGCCAATGCACTCGTACATATAGACGAGTACAAAAATGGTATAGACTACCTCAAAATTGAGTTTCTGAAAGGCCTCTGGGACGGCAGTGGGCGCACACGCATGAATTGGGAAGACAAGAAGCGTGAGATTACATCGGTTGACTGCGGTGTTATTCTGAGCGGACAGGAAATGCCAACAGCTGATATCGCATTGTTCACTCGTGTGATCTTCCTCACATTCAACCAAAGTGTCTTCAGCGATGAAGCTAAACAGAAATTTGAGGAGCTTAAAGAAATACGCAAGCGTGGGCTATCGCATATCACTTTGCAGATTCTCAAACATCGAGCGAAGTTTGAGGCTGAATTTGTTGGCAACTATAACACTGCTCTCAGTGATATAGTTGAGAACACTCGTCATGAGGATGTGCAAGACCGTATTTTGCGGAACTGGTGTGTGCCGTTGGCAGCATTTCGCACACTCAGTGGTGTGCTTGACCTTCCGCTGGAGTACAACGGCCTGCTGAATATCTGCATTGAACACGTGCTGATGCAAAATAGTGAGTGCAAGTCAAGTAACGAACTTGCCAACTTTTGGAATGTGGTGGCTTACCTCATGCAAGATGGTCAGATATTTAAAGATAGCGACTTCAAAATCAGATATGTGTCTCGGTTCAAGTGCGATACTACAAATGTCATTGAGTGGTCCGGAGCAAGACCGGTTCTACTGCTTCGCAAAAACAGATTATTCATGCTATACAAACGCAATGGTAAGCAAGTGGGCGACACGACCTTGCCAGCAGAGACACTTGCATACTACCTCGAGAACTCAAAAGAGTATATCGGTCTGAAACGCTCAGTGCGCTTCAAGAACATTATCGGCGGTAGGCACGAGACAACAGCAGAAAAAGACGAATGGGGTAATGACAAAGTAAAAACCACAGACAGCGTTGACCGGGCTTACTGCTTCGATTATGAAATGGTACGCGACAATTACGGCATCAACCTTGAAGTGGTTGCCAGTGGTGTGGAAGATGATCTTGAAGAACCACGACCAGAGCCAAAACAGCAGGAAATTCCTTACTGAAATAACCCCATCAAAAAAAAATCGCACTTTTTTTGAAAAAAAGTAGAAAAAAATTTGGTGGATAAACAAATGTTTAGTAACTTTGCGTCGTCAAACAGAAGTTAAACTATTTAATTAAGTAACAACAATGAACGACAAAATGAAAGATGTGCTTCGGGTTGCTTACAGCGAGTTTACTCAAGTACAACTGAGACTGAAAATGGTGAAGTTCTTGCTGGACAACGGAGCAAGAGTTGATGAGAGAGAACTTGACAACCTGCTCGAGAGATTCAGCAATCTTAAGAAACTGATCGAAGAATTGGAAAAACAACTCTAACATGTGCAAGGGGGCGCAAGCCCCCGGCACTTAACTATCAAAGATATGGACGACAAGATTAAAAAACTAGAACAAATGATTGCCACCAATGACCCTGCGACAATGGACTATCTTGCCGAAATTGTTGCAGATGCCACAAGCCCCGAGGATAGGGCGCGGCTTGATGAACTGGCAACGCAACTGATGACAGGTGCCAATGAGTGCCTGGACCGCGTGGAGAATGCAGTGAACGAACAATTGCTGCGTGAACAACTGGGCCCACTCGCTGAAGCCTTAAACATGAGCTATATCGCTCGCACTTACTTTGGCAAGTCACGTTCTTGGCTTAGCCAGAGAATGAACGGACACACTGTGCATGGACGTAAGGCCACACTTACAGAGGATGAACGTCAGACACTTAATGAGGCACTGAATGACATACAGAGCCAGATCACGGCTTTCACTCACATAGCTTAATTGGGTTGCTTCTGTTTGACACCACAAGTAACTGTTAAGTGTCGCCCCACGGTCACAACGGCCGTGGGGCTTTTTGTATGCCGAGAACAAAACACTTTGTTTTTTTGAGGTGTTTTTTTCTGCTACATGAGCTACAAAGGCTACAATGCAGTTAAACAATAATTTAAGCCGAATACAAGCCAACTACAACGAACTACAAAAGGCTACATTTTACTACATTATTTAGATTCTTACTACATATCATATACAAATACTACAAATGTAGCACACTCAAAAGAGATTGTAGTTTCGTTATGATGCTATTTCTCAATTCTTTATAACTTTGTGGCAGATTGTAGCGCATGTAGTTCTCCAAATATGTCCACCAAAAATATATTTTATTTTTCTCAAATTTAATGCCGCAACCAATAAAATTTGTACCTTTGCATTGTTTATGAGCAAATTCGTTATCTACATAAAGCTGGATAAGTATATCAGTGAGTGGTTGACCCACTCGCTGGGCGACCCTGTTCGCTTTCCGAATGGATCTAACGAGAACGCCGTTATCCGCACATTCATACAAAAGACACCGAGTGGCGAGAAACCTGTAGGCGCAAGTGACGGCGCAACGGCAATATACATCCCCGACAGCAAGGCCAAACCGCCCGAAAGCTACAACTACATGACCGAGAGTGGCAAGAAAGCGGTGCGCGAAGCAATCATGGACTTGTTCACTCGCAACTTGTGGAACGAGCTGCGGCCTATTGACAACATCAATATTGGTGTGAACACACGGATTGCTGCCTGGTGCGAAATGCACGGCATTGGTCTCGACCGCGTAGAGACTGTTCGGCAGAAATACTACCGCATCCGTGAAGCTTATAAAAAGCGAGGCATGAATCTGCAAAATTTCACACGAAATAATTCAGACAATGACCCATGAATTTCGGAAACGTGAACAACTCCGCACAAACCCGAACAAACCCGAACAATATGGCACAACTATTACAGAACATCAAGCGCGTCGAGTTCATCGAGACCCGCTACCTCCACAACCTCATGCTCATCGGCAACAATGAGGTGACGCTGCAGTACTGGCGCAACTTCACCGAGCTGCCCATCATCGGCCTTGCCGACATGGAAGTGAGCGAGAGCATTGAGAACGGCAGCCGCCTCACGACGGTGAAGCTGACGGCCCGCACCGCTTGCGACTACCCCGCTGGCGCACCACGCCGTCACGCCTGGCGCGTCACCACCGTCACCGGCGAGCAATACCTGATCGGCACCACCGAGCAGCCGTTCCCCGTGACACTCGTCACCGACTCCTACCCGGGTAAAAGTACCGAGCCGAGTGGCAAAACCATCACCGTCGTGTGGCAAAGCTCCCTCGGTTTGCTCGAAATCGTCGGGTGACCGACTATATGCTCTAAAACATCTTTCTGCATTTTCTTTGAAAAAAAATTGGCCACTCTGAAAAATAGACTTAACTTTGCAGCGAATTATCCCCCTTAGATGAAAAAGGCTAAGGCTCGCCACCTCACTCCGAGGTGGCTTAATTCTTTAATTACTAATGGAAAAGCAAAGAGTTATCGTTTATATTGACGGCTTTAATTTCTATTATGGCCTGAAAGAGGATCTAAAGTGGCGCAAGTTCTACTGGCTTGACGTTGTTGCACTTTTTCAAAAATTCATGAAGCCCAATCAAGAATTGGTCGCAGTGAAATATTTCTCGGCTCGTCCCAATGATCCGGGCAAGAACACAAGGCAGTATGCTTTCTTCCAAGCCAATAAAGAGAACCCGAAATTTCATCTGATTCTTGGCAAGTATCTACACAAGGAGATTACGTGTTATAAGTGCGGCAATGTCATCCACACCCATGAAGAGAAAGAGACAGACGTGCGTATCGCCACACAAATAGTGGCAGATGCTTATGAGAAGAATTGCGATGTGGCTATTGTCGTGTCGGCCGACAGCGACATGATACCTGCCGTCGAGCTTGCTAAATCTGCAGGTCAGACCGTGTATATATACTTCCCGCCCAATCATTATTCAAGCAATCTCGCCTCAATGGCCAACGGAAGACCTATCATGATGGTGCGCTACAAATCTCGTTTTGCGCAAAGTCTGTTGCCCGATGTTGTTCATCTCAAATCTGATAACTATGACCTGCGAATCCCACAAAAGTGGAAAGATTTACAAGGCTGATTCCCCCACACCCCCCTCAAAACATGTTCTACAACATAAATCCGCAAAAATGCGGATTTTTTTTTGCACATTCCAAATTCTCGACGTAACTTTGCAGCGCTCTAAACATCATGGTCAGTCCATGCCGCGCGGGCGACGGTATCGCTCGACAATCGTCCGGGCTTTTTTTATGCCCGCGCCAGCCTGTATAGGCTGCCTTTCCGTAACATTCGGCGCTCGCCAGGCGAGACTCCATGATGTTTAGAGCAACGGAAACGGCAGCCGTTTTTGTTTCTGCCCCATTGTTTAACTGCTCTAAACATCATGGAAATGAAGACAATTTCATTGACCCCCACCGAGAGCGTTCCCATCAGGGAACTGGCCAAAGTGCTTGCCACAAAAGCGCTCGAGTTCCTAACCTCGCAGCGGCTCAACATCGTGCTCGGCGTGATGGCTGCCATCGCCATCATCCCCTGGCACGCCACCGGCCTCCACCCGCTGCGCACCGCCGCGCTCACCGTGGCCTGGGCCGCACAGCTGGCTCTGTGCATCACCGTTGACATCCAGAAAGGAGGTGACGACCTATGAACGCCGACAACGCCATCCGACGCGACATCAAGCTCCACTACGAGCAGCAGCGCGCACACGTCCGACACACATGCCTCCTCAGGCACGCCGACCTCGACACACGCATCGACACACTGCGCACCGAGAGCAACCGATGCGCCTGGCTCATGCGCACCGGCAGGCAGGACTGCACCGCACGACTCGAGGAAATCGCCGCCGAGCTTGCGCAGCTACGGGCCGACAAGGCCGACACCGAATACGGCTGCCAGCAGCAACTCATCCAGCTCAAGCGCGAGATGTACGACCGACTCGCACAGCACGAGCAACAGCTCGCACAGCAGAAAGGAGGTGACGCATGAACGGCAACCGCAACCACCTCTTCCGCCTCACCTGCGGAGCTGAGGAAGTCCACAACGGACACACCACATTCGCCAACATCCGCCGCGTGGGCGACCGTCTGGCCACCGAGCGCCGACAGCACGTCCGCCTCGAAGCTTACAACACGTCGCTCTACCGGTGGGAGCACCTGGGCACCTTCATGGGCAACCGGGAATATGTCAACGCCTTCGGCGAGCTGCGCGTGATGAGCGAGGACTACCGCAGCATGGTAACGAAGAAAGGAGGTGAGTCATGAACGTGCAAGACTATCTCGACAACCTGGAAATCTGCATCCACGAGCCCGAAACCGTGGGACTACCCCAGGAAATCATCCCCGTCGCCATGTGGCTCCGCGACTTCATGCCCGGCGACGACCCCGACGGACTGTGGAACAAGTCCAGCGCTTCCATCCGAGCATGCCTCGCCGACGTCGTCGACGTCTCGCTCAACGACATCTCGCGACTCATGCTACTCAACGGCTACAGCCTCGGCGGCGCCAACCCGAACTACCCCGAGTGGCGCATCCAGCTCATCGGCGACGATGATTCCAATTAGCAGATTCTTTAATTTGTAGTCCTGGCAAGCCTTGCTGCACGCAGGGCTTGTCTTTTTACGTGATAGGATGAGGTGGTAATTTTGCAACAAATTATTTTCCAATGAACTACCAAATCATTATCGACGACTACATTGGCGACTGGTTGAGCGACACCGACAAGCAAAGCGTGCGACGCAAGCTCGACTCCTACAAGGGAAAGCACGTCGATGTCAAAATTTCTTCACTCGGTGGCTCGCTCGATGATGGCCTTGACATCCGACAGCAGTTTATCGATCACGGCGACGTGACGGCATACCTGCATGGCTTCGTCGCTAGTGCTGCTACTGTGATTGCCATGGGTGCCAAGAAGATTGTCATGGGCAAATATGCCCTGTTCCTC
>JAFSYB010000052.1 GCA_017443765.1 Muribaculaceae bacterium
AAAATGAGATGAATGGTTTTGGACGTCTTGGGTTGCTTGCTGGCATCTTTTGCCTCAACTACTTGAACCGTAGCCCGCTACTGGTTGTAGAATCTGCACACGCTCGGCATCGCCCAAGCAAGCTTGGCGTTGCACTCACTCAATTGCAGATTTCTCGCAGCTTGAGACAAAATCTACTCAGCAATCAATCCCAATACGACTCAAGCAATTTATAGAACCCACCTCAAGCATCTCTGAGCAATGGAAAAACTGATTAGCGTTTTGTGCAACGAGCGTTTCATTCTCGTTGCGATTATGCTAAACACTGTGGTGATGTTCTTGGGCGGGTTTTGGCAGGGAGAGCTGTGGAGCGAGCTTGCCGACGCCTCGTTCACAATGCTGTTCCTGTTTGAGGCCGCGGCCAAGGTAAGTCGCAATGGTTGGAGGGCATATTGGCGAAACGGTTGGAACAGATTTGATTTTGTGGTTCTCATGATTGCCCTGCCGTCGCTGGCTACTCCGTTCATTGATCAGGTTGAAGCCGGCAACACCATTCTCTCGCTGCGGGCCTTGCGACTGTTCAAGTCGTTCCGCGTGTTGCACTTTGTGCCCAATATTGGCAAGCTGCTCAATGGCATCAAGATGGCATGCCGGGCATCGGTGCTGGTGTTTGTCGCTTTTGTTGTGTTTTTGGCCGTGTTCTCGATTTTGTCGTTCAGCATTTTCGCAGGCGTGGCTCCCGAGTTTTTTGGCAATCCGGGCTTGAGCCTCTACAGTGTGTTCCGGCTGTTCACCGTCGAGGGGTGGTACGAGATTCCAGATGCCATTGCCACCAATGGGGGTGCACTGTGGGGTGTTTTTGCCCGGGTGTATTTCTCGTTGTTGATGTTTATGGGTGGAATTATCGGAATGTCGCTGGTCAACTCCATCTTTGTTGATGCGATGGCGGGCGACAATAACGATGAGGTTTTGAGCCGCCTTAAGGGCATCGAGGACCAGATTCGTAGGCTCACAAAGGAGCGAAATCCGGGCGAAGATGACTGAGCTGTGGAGTTAAACGAAAAAGCATTATTGTTGTCGAATGAATATGAAACTGAGATTTTTGTTGCTGCTGTTCGGCCTGTTGCCGGCAGTGGGGGCGTGGGGGCAGTCCACGGCCCAGACGCGTGTGACCGTTTTCGACACCGGCGTGCGCTCGCTCAAGGTGGCCCCGGCCAGCAATATGTATCTGCCACCCGTGCTTGTGCTGGGCGGCGACGACCGGCTCATCGTCAATTTCGACTACCTTGACTACGACGTGCACTACCTGCGCTACAGCCTGCTGCACTGCGACGCCCAGTGGACTCCCTCGCAGCTGATGGAGAGCGAGTACGTCGACGGCTTCAACTATGCCGACATCGACGACTACGCCCAGAGCGAGGGCACGTTCACACATTATTACAACTACACCTTCGCCCTGCCCAACGACGACATGCGCTTCACACGCAGCGGCAACTACGTGCTGCGCGTCTATGAGCAGGACGACCCCGACCATGTGCTGTTCCAGACGCGCTTCATGGTGGTGGAGCCGCGGGTGACGGTGCTCACCGAGGTCACCACGCGCACCGACGAAACCTACAACGACGCCCACCAGCAGCTCGCCATCAACCTGCGCTACCGCCCCGGTGTGATTGCCGACCCCTACGGCGAGCTCACCACCGTGGTGATGCAGAACACGCGCACCGACAATGCCGTGGTGCTGCGACACCCCATGAGCGCGGGAATCGGCACCGTCACCTATGAGCACCAGCCCGAGCTGATTTTCGAGGCCGGTAACGAGTACCGACGTTTTGAAACGGTGAACATCCACTCGCTCAACATGGGCGTGGCAGCGATTGACTATGTGAAGCCGTTCTACCACGCCGCGCTCTACACCGACGAGCCCCGGCGCGACGTGCAGTACCTCTACGACCAAACGCAGCACGGCTGTTTCACCATCCGCAACGCCGAGGGCAGCGACAGCCACACCGACGCTGACTACCTGGTCACCCATTTCACGCTCAACACCGCCGGCCCGCTCCCGGGCGGGAACATCTTCATCGAGGGCGAGTTCACCCACGGCCTGCCTGCATCGGAAACACTGATGAAGTATGACGCCAGCACCGGCTGCTACGAGACCGACTTGCTGCTCAAGCAGGGCGCCTACAACTACCAGTACCTGTGGGTGCCCGACGGCGCCCGCGTCGCCCAAACGGCGGTCATCGACGGCGACAAGTTCCAAACCGTGAACCGGTACACCGTGCTCGTCTATCACCGCCCCAGCGGCGGCCGATACGACCAGCTCGTGGGCTATGGCCTGGCCAAGTCCATCAACTGACCACCGCAAACATCTGGAGCAACAGTGACTTGTTATTATGTCGTAATTCAACCCGTTTTCACGCCATTCGCCATCGTCAATGAAGCATCTGATTTCCATATCCTGTCTTGTGCTGTGCCTGCTGCTTGCGGGCTGCGGCCACGACGAGCCCGACGCGCCCGCGCAGCCGGCACGGCGCACTATCCTGGTGTATATGATTGCCAGCAACAGCCTGGGCAACAACCAGCGCGACCAGCAGGACCTGGCCGAGATGGATGCCGCCGTGGCGCAGGGCGTCCTCGACGGTTGCCGGCTGCTGGTCTACCGCGTGGGCCCCGGCGACGAGGCCCCGCAGCTGTTCGAGGTCAGGCAGGGCAGGGCAGGGGAGGCCGTCCACGAGACGCTTGTCACCTACGATGCCGCGCAGCAGGCCTCGGTCACCGTCGAGCGCATGAGCCGGGTCATTGCCGATGCCTTGCGCGAGGCCCCCGCTGCCGACTACGGCCTGGTGCTGTGGTCGCACGCCACCGGGTGGGCGCCGGCGCTCACCACGCAGCCCGCCGGTGCCGCCGCGCCGCGACGCGTGTTTGGCGAGGACAACGGCGCCACCATGCCCCTCCACGAGCTGGCACAGGCAATCCCCGCCGGCACATTCTCGTGGATTTATGCCGACGTGTGCTACATGGGCGGCATCGAGGTGGCCTACCAGTTGCGCGACCGCTGCCGCTGGTTCGCCGGCTATGCCACCGAGATTCCCGCGCGCGGGATGCCCTACGACCTCACGCTGCCGCTGCTGTGCGCCCCCGAGGCCGACCTGGTGGGCGCCTGCCGGGCAACCTACGAGCACTACAACGCGCTCACCGGCCAGGAGCGCACGTTCACCGGCGTGGTGGTCGACTGCTCGCAGCTTGCCGCCCTGGCAGCCCTGTGCCGCGACATCCACGCTGCCGGCATCACGCCCGACCTTGCCCGCGTGCAGTGCTACAACCTGCGCGCCTCGCGATTCCTCTACGACTTCTTGCAGTACACCCAGGCCTGTTGCTCCGGCGACGACCAGCTGCAGCAGTTGCATGACCTATATAATAAGGTGGCTGTCTACCGTGCCGCCACGCCCTGGGTGTTCAATCGCTTCGTAATCGACACCGCCCGCTTCTCGGGGCTGTCGACCTACGCCATGGGCACTTCGCCGGGCCTGAACCAGGATTACTATCTCACCCTCGACTGGTACCGCGATGTGTACTGAGCGAGGTGGGAAATACAATGATTTTATAAATAATTAACAAAAGCATATTATATAATTCAATTATTATGCCTAATTTTGTGGCGTGAAAAATAGCATTCATAGATGCTACGATTGGTAAAACGAGAGAAAAATACATAACCATATTCTTTAATATGCTGATAACCAATGTGTTATGGGGGGGGGCTGCGTTAAGCTGAATCATTTGATTTATGTGGTTTTGTCTTGCGTGTGGTTTTGTGTTAGCACTTCCTGCCACTCTCATGACGATGAACCTGACATACCCATGACTGGCGAGGCACCTGTGGAGGTGGCTCTCGATCTGGACACAGCCATGATTGCTTTCGATGACATGGACGTGGACTCACGTGCGGGGTCTGCTGCCGAGCTGCGTTGTCAGGTGCGGGCCTACGCGCTCAACGCGCAGGATGCCCTGGTGGGTGCGCCGGTGGGCCAGGCCACGGTCTACTTCACCACCGCCGGCCAGCGCGGCGACTGCCGAATGACGCTCCCCTCGGGACGTTACTGCCTGCTGGCCTGGGCCGACTATGTGGATGCCGGCTCGCAGGCCGACAAGTTCTACGACACGGCCGACCTCACCGACATCACTTTGCGCCTGCCCTATGTGGGCAACACCCACCTGCGTAATGCCTACAGCGGCATGGCGCAAGTGGACTTCAGCGTTCCCGAGGGCGACAGCACCACCGTGGTGAATGCCCCGCTGGCCCTGCGCAGCGTGATGGGTAAGGTGATGTTTGTCGCCACCGACTATGCCGAGTTCGTGGCCGGCACGCCCCAGCCACTGCGCGTGCTCGTGAGCTACACCGGCTTCCTGCCCAGCCGCTACAGTGTGCTGCGCGGCGTGCCGTTTGACTCCAGCACTGGCATACAGTTCCTCACCGAGATGGCGACACCCGCCACCAGCGGCGCCACCCAGGTGACGCTCGCCAGCGACTATGTGATGGTCAACGGCGAGCAGGCCAGCGTGACGGCGGCGCTGGGGCTTTACGCCGACGACGGCCACCTGGTGGCCACGTCGGGGAGCCTCAACATCCCCATACGCCGTGGCGGTGTAACGCGAGTGATGGGACGTTTCCTCACCCGCACCCAGAGTGGCGGCGGAATCGGCATCGACCCGGACTTTGCTGGCGACATAACCATTGTAATATAGTGATATATTCTAACTAAACCGATAATAGAAAAAATATATTTAAATCTTATAAAATCATGACATTCAAACCATTTAAGTTAATGCTCACCCTGTGCACGGCGCTGCTGTTCGCCTCGTGCACGGGCAGCGACGAGCCGGCGGCCGGTGTCGACAAGGTGACTGTGCGCTACACCGCGCAGCTGCCCGGCTACATCGACGCACGCGCCGTGGGCGATGGCCAGCAGGCCAACGAGCTATTCTTCTGGGTTTTCGACGAGAACAGCCACGAGCTGGAAGCCCTGCGACTGCACAACATCGAGTTTGACAACGCCGGCCAGGCCGTTGTCGAGGTGCCGCTCACCCCGGGACACACCTACAGTTTCGCCTTCTGGGCACAGAACAAAAACTGCGACACCTACAACCCCAACAACGCCAACTTTGTGGACATCATCTACTGGCACGAAAACGGTGATGACCTGCTCTCGAGCGATGACTTGCGCGATGCCTTCTTCGCCCTCGAGCGCGATGTGGAGGTGACCAGCGGCAACGAGCTTGTCGAGCGCACCGTGTCGCTGCGGCGCCCGTTCTCGCAGCTTAACTACGGCATCTCGACCGAAGCTTTCCAGGCCATGGCCGCCGCCGGCTTCGACCTCACCGGCGCCAAGGCGCGAGTGACTGTGAGCCGTGCCTACACGCGATTTGGCCTACTCGCCTGCGGACCCACCCAGATGAGCGACAACTATGTCGACGACGTGGTGTTCGAGATGGCTCTCTTCCCCGACGAGATGCTCAAGAGCGTGCGCTACACCGACCCCGTGACCGGCCAGACCGCCATGCGCGACTATGTGTGGCTGGCCTTCAACTACTTCCTCACCACCATCGACCAAACCTCGCTCATCGACACCTCCATCACCATCGAGACTGCCGACGGACGCACCCTGGGGCCGTTCACCTTCAACAACAAGGCCGTGCAGGGCAACTACCGAACCAATATCGTCACCGACTTCATGATCGAGGATGTGAACTTCAACATCATCATCGACCAGAATTTCGACGACTACGACAACGTGTTGAATTACACCTATTAAATGGCAAGGAGGACTGAACTATGAAACGAACAACCATATCCCTGCTTGCAACCGCAAGCCTGATTGTGATGACCACCGCCTGCTCTGGCGACAATGGCGAGCCGGCCGACACCGCCCAGGCGGTATTCACCGTCAACCTCGACGGCATGGACTCGCGTGCGATTAGCGACGGCCTCACGGTGGACCAGCTTGTGTTTGGCGTGTTCGACGCCGACGGCAACGAAATCGCCCGGCTGCGCCAAAGCGACATCGCCGTCACCGGGCGCACAGCCACCGTGGCCACCCGCCTGCAGCGCGGACGAAGCTACACCTGTGTGTTCTGGGCACAAAAGAGCGGCAACAACTGCTACGACCTCACCAACCTCGACGACCTTGTGGTGAGCTACACGGGCACGGCTAACAACGAGCAGCGCGACGCCTTCACGGCCTCGGTCACGCTCACCAATGTGCTTGAGGACTTCACGCAGAACGTGACCCTGCGACGCCCCTTTGCGCAGCTCGACTATGTGTGCAGCGCTACCGAGTGGCAGAACCTGACCAACTCCAACTACAGTCTGGCCGGTGCCGATGTCACCATCACCGCCGGGGCCTACACCCACCTGAACCTGCTCACCGGCGAGGCCACGCAGCCCACCACCACCGCGTTCACCCTGGCCGAGGCCCCCTTTGTGAGCACCAAGAGCGGCAACACAATCACCAATCCGTTCACAGCCGCCAACGGCGACACCTATTTCTGGATTTCGATGAACTACCTGCTTGCAGGTACCGACACCACCGCGCTGACCAATGCCACGATGAATATCTACACCGTGGTGAGCGACAACACGCGCAAGCCCGTAGCCGTCAGTGTTGACAATCTGCCCGTGTGCCGCAACCACCGCACCGTGGTGCAGGTGAGCGACATCACCCGACTGGTGACCGCTGTTGTGGGAATCGACCCCGGGTTCTCGGGTGACCTGTGAGCGGGGTTAAACCACAGTTGATAGAATGTTTGCATAACAATAACACCTTATATATTATGAAGCAGATTTTATCCTATTCCGTATTTGCGCTTGCCATGCTGTGTGCTGCCAGTGTGATTCCCGCCACGGCACAGAACTCGGCCAGCGACGGATACCTCTTTGAGCAGCAGTGGAAAAACACCAGTGTGCCCACGCCATTCCACAACTACCGGCAGGGATTTGGTTGCGACGACCAGTTCTACATCCAGGACAAGGGCAGTGACCAAAAGAAAATCCACGTCTATGGCTCTGGCGGCTTTGTCGAGGACTTGCCCGTGACCACGGGCTTGGGCAGCAACTTCACCTGCGACCAGGCCGGCAACATGCTTGTGCGCCTGGGACAGTACCAGCGACCGATGACGGCCAATGCCGAAATCCGCCTCATCTCGCCCGACGGCTCCACCACAGCCGACATCTCGTTTCCCGATGCCGACACGCGCCCACTCGGACGCAGCGACCACTGGGGGTTTGTCAAGGGTGACGTGTTCTCGGCCGAGGGCGCGCGCCTCGTCGTGGGAAGACCCAACACCGGCAACATCTATGTGATCGACATCAAGAATGGCGCCCTCGACCAGTGCAAGATGCTCGAGCTGCCTTTCCTGTTCAGCGACGCCGCCGACCGCGAGTTCGCCTCCGACGACTACGTGTCGCACTGGGTGGATGCCGCCGGACGCGACCACTTCCTGGCCGTGCACCGCAGCGACAACCCCATCGACCTTACCTTTGACGGCGACAACATCACCGCCAACACTATCCGCGTGAAGAGCTATAGCAACTTCGGCACCAGCAACGGCGTGAACTGCTTTGCTCTGGCCGGCAAGAACTATATCATGTTCTCCACACAGCCCAACTGGAACGATGGCTTTGTGATTGCCGAGTTGGGCACCACAGCCACGGGCGACATCGACGGCGAGAGCGTGAATGTGGTGGCTTGGCACGACAACTCCTACGCATCGTCGCTTGGCACCGACGACAGCTCGTGCAACAACTGGCTCAACGCCGAAACCACGGGCGACAGAAGCGCTTACATCTACCAGTATTTCCCGGGCTACTACACAGCCAAGTATCTCTTCACGGTGCAGGAAGAAACCCCCACCGCGGTAGAGACCGTCCGCGCCGACGATGCCACCAACGTGACCTATGTGAACGCCCAAGGTCAGTCGTCGGTCGCACCGTTCAACGGCTTTAACGTGGCCGTCACTCGCCACGCCGACGGCACAACGACTGTTGAGAAACTCTTCCGTTGAGCTGAATCCAACTTTTGAGAAAACACAATTTTTAACAACTAATTAATACCTGTACTACAAAAATGAAAAAGTATCTTTATTTGGGTGCTGTGGCAGCGATGCTGCTGGGCACCGCGTCGTGCTCGAGCGAGATGGAGCCCGAGCTGACCGACGGCACCGTTCAGTTCCGTGTGGAGCTTCCGGGCGCCGTGGAGAGCCGCGCCATTGCCGACGGCACCACCGCCACCAAGCTCGAGGTGGCGTGCTACGACTACCAGGGCAACAAGCTCGACATCGAGCCCACGGTGAAGACCGACTTCACCAACCGCGTTGCCACGGTGACCTA